>NZ_JAYSCO010000004.1:0-73798 GCF_041914865.1 Pseudoduganella sp.
CTACCAGATCACCAAGTGCTTCCGCGACGAAGACCTGCGCGCCGACCGCCAGCCTGAGTTCACCCAGATCGACTGCGAAACCTCGTTCCTGAACGAGCAGGAGATCCGCGACCTGTTCGAAACCATGATCCGCAAAGTGTTCAAGAACACCATGGACGTGGACCTGCCTAACCCATTCCCGGTGATGGACTTTGCCGAAGCCATGGGCAAGTACGGTTCGGACAAGCCTGACATGCGCGTCAAGCTGGAATTCACCGAACTGACCGACGTGATGAAAGACGTCGAGTTCAAGGTCTTCTCCGGCGCCGCCAACATGAAGAACGGCCGCGTGGTCGGTATGCGCGTGCCGAAGGGCGCCGACATGCCGCGTTCGGAAATCGACGCCTACACCCAGTTTGTCGCCATCTACGGCGCCAAGGGCCTGGCGTACATCAAGGTCAACGAGAAGGCCAAGGGCCGTGACGGCCTGCAGTCGCCGATCGTGAAGAACATCAGCGACGAAGTGCTGAACGTGATCCTGGAGCGCACCGGCGCCCAGGACGGCGACCTGATCTTCTTCGGCGCCGACAAGGCCAAGATCGTCAACGACGCGATCGGCGCGCTGCGCGTGAAGATCGGCCATTCCGAGTTCGGCAAGGCCAACGGCCTGTTCAACGACGTGTGGGCGCCGCTGTGGGTGATCGACTTCCCGATGTTCGAGTACGACGAGGAAGAAGACCGCTGGACCGCAACCCACCACCCATTCACCTCGCCGAAGGACGGCCACGAAGACATGCTGGAAACCAATCCAGGCGCATGTATCGCCAAGGCCTACGACATGGTGCTGAACGGCTGGGAACTGGGCGGCGGCTCGATCCGTATCCACCGCGAAGAAGTGCAGTCGAAGGTGTTCCGCGCACTGAAGATCGGTGCCGAGGAAGCGCGCGAGAAGTTCGGCTTCCTGCTGGACGCGCTGCAGTACGGCGCGCCTCCGCACGGCGGCCTGGCGTTCGGCCTGGATCGTATCGTGACCCTGATGACCAAGTCCGATTCGATCCGCGACGTGATCGCCTTCCCGAAAACCCAGCGCGCACAGTGCCTGCTGACCCAGGCGCCGTCGCCAGTGGACGAGAAGCAGCTGCGCGAGCTGCATATCCGCCTGCGTTCGGCTGAGCCTAAGGTGGCTGGTTAAACCCGGTAAGGCAGTGTCAGACCCAAGGGTCTGACACTCCACCGGCAGCGCCGCAGACAGGGTCGGGCCCTTGGGCCTGACCCAGGTTTACCGGGTCTAAATGAAGCCCTACAAAATCCCCGAATCCGTCCTGGTGGTGATCCACACCGCCGACCTTGAAGTATTGCTGATTGAGCGCGCCGGCAACCCCGGCTACTGGCAATCCGTCACCGGCTCCAAAGACGCCCTCGACGAACCCCTGCTCACCACCGCCACCCGCGAACTGTTCGAAGAAACCGGCATCGTTGCCGACGGCACCGACATCGTCCTGCGCGACTGGGGCCTGCAGAACATCTACGAAATCTATCCCGTCTGGCGCCACCGCTATGCGCCCGGCGTCACGCATAACCTCGAACACATCTTCAGCGTACAGGTGCCGCGCAACGTGCCCATCCTGCTGAGCCCACGCGAACACACCGCCCACGTCTGGCTGCCTTACCTGGAAGCCGCCGACCGCTGCTTCTCCCCCTCCAACGCCGAAGCCATCCTCCAGCTGCCGCAACACGCCGAGTAGCTAGCAAATAGATTGCATGTTCGCCAGCGCACATGCGGCTATAATCGGCTGATCGACTCTCATACTGGGGCCAGGCCATGCCGGAGACTCAGGACATCCTGTTGGAGCAGCTGCAGGTCGGTATCTACGTCCACCTCGACCTGAAGTGGTTCGAGCATCCTTTTGCCTTCAGCCATTTCAAGATCAAGTCGCAGGAGCAGATCCACCAGCTGCGCAGCCTGGGCCTGCGCAAGGTCCGCTTCGATCCGGCGCTGAGCGACGTGCAGCCGTCGGTCTTGCTGATCGAAGCCATCGATGAAGGCGCCGCGCCGGCAGCGCCGCCGGCCCCCGAATCCCCCGAGCTGGCCGTCAAGCGCGCCATGGTGGAGCGCATGCGCAGGCAGCGCGAGAACGCGGCGCGCATCGAGCATGCTTTCGTCGATACCGCGCGCGCCATGCGCGACATGGAAAAGAACCTCTTTGCCATGCCGGTGGAAAGCCTGCAGCGCGCCAGCGAAATGATCGGCAAGATCGCCGACTCCATTTTGAGCGCGCCGGAGCTGGCCATCCACGTCATGGGCGACCGCCTGGGCGGGGAGGAGATCTACCTGCATTCGCTGAACGTCACCATGCTGTCGATGATGATCGCGCGCGACATCAAGCTGCCGCGCGAAGTGGCCGGCGCCATGGGGGTGGGCGCCATGTTCCATGATATCGGTGTGCGCAATATCCCGGACCGGGTGCTGGCCAAGACCGAGGCCTGGAACAGCTCCGAGCAGCACCTGTATGAAACCCACAGCGCGGTCGGCGCAGAGATGGGGCTGCAGCTGAAGCTCCCGGCCGCCTCCATGGCCATCCTGCGCGACCACCACGAAATGTTCGACGGCAGCGGCTACCCGGCGCACCTGAAAGGCGATGGCATCGGCCTGCTGGCGCGCATTGTCGCCATCGCCAACTATTACGACCGCCTGTGCAACCCGCTCAACGGCACGCCCGGCCTGACGCCGCACGAGGCGCTGTCGCTGATGTTCGCCAAGCACCGCGGCAAATTCGATCCCAAGCTGCTGCAGGTATTCATCCGCTGCCTGGGCGTGTACCCGCCCGGCACCATCGTGCAGCTGTCGAACGGGGCTACCGGCATGGTCGCCACCATCAACACCGAAAAGCCGAACAAGCCGGAACTGGTGGTGTATGAGGTGGGCGTGCCGCGCGACGAGGCGATCATGGTCGATATGGACCGCGAGCACGACCTGAACATCGTGCGCGCCATCAAGCCGGCGCAGGTGCCCAAGGAAATCTACGCCTACCTCAGCCCGCGCAAGCGGGTTAGCTACTACTTCGACGCGGCCACGCCGGGACAGGGGGCTGCCGGGTGATCTCCGAACTGCGCCAGCTCATGCTCGACCACAGCCCGCAGATGATGTTGCTGGTCGACCCCGACGATTTGCGCATCATCGTCGTCAACAAGGTGGCCGAGCAGGTCCTGGGCTACACTGCGGCGCAGCTGACGGAAATGCTGATCACCGATATCGAAAGCTCCTTGCAGGACGTGTTCTATTGGGAGGATGCGCGCGGCGGCCATTTCCAGGATATCGACGGGCAGGAAGGCGAGTACCAGCGCGCCGACGGCACGCAGATCCTGGTCACAAAATCGCTGCGCGTGCTGCGTTACGAAGAGCGCTGGCTGATCCTGATCCTGGCCCGCGACGCGCGCCAGGAGCGGCGGGTGGAGGCGGTGCTGGAGCAAACCCTGTCGCAGCTGCGCACCACGCTGGAGGCCACCGGCAACGGCATCCTGGTGATCGACTGGCATAACAGCATCGCCAGCATGAACCGCCAGTTCAGCGAAATGTGGCACATCCCCGAAGCCTTCCTCAAAAGCGGCAACGACGCCGCCATCCTGGAATTCCTGACCGCGAACGTGGTCGAGCAGGGGCTGTGCCGCGAACGGCTGCAGCAAGTGAGCGACCCGCACGAATCGATGGACCTGCTGCACCTGCATGACGGCCGCGTGTTTGAATGCCGCTCACGGCCGCAGTTCCTGGGCGAGCGCATCATCGGCCGCGTGTACGGCTTCATCGATACCACGGAGCGCGAACATACCGAGCGCGCGCTGCGCGAATCGCGCGACCAGCTGGAGAGCCGCGTGCACGAGCGCACGCTGGCCCTGCAGCTGGCCAACCTGACGCTGGAAAACGAAAAGGCGCGCCAGGCCGATTTGATCCGCAAGCTGGGCGAGGCGCAGAACCAGCTGCTGCAGTCGGAAAAGATGGCATCGATCGGGGTGCTGGCAGCCGGCGTGGCGCATGAGATCAACAACCCGGTCGGCTTCGTCAACTCGAACCTGAGCAGCCTGCAGCGCTACATGGACTCGCTGCTCCAGCTGCTCGACGCCTACGAGGCGCGCGAGCGCCATTTGCCCGAGGCCGAGCGCGCAGCGCTGCAGGCGCTGCGCAAGGAGATCGATGCCGACTACCTGCGCGCAGACCTGGGCAGCCTGTTGTCCGAATCAATGGATGGCCTGGACCGCATCAAGCGCATCGTGCAGGACATGAAGGACTTCTCGCACGTCAGCGGCGGCGAGATGCTGGCCGCGAACATCGAGACGGGGCTGGACAGCACCCTGAACGTGGTGTGGAACGAGATCAAATACAAAGCCGAGGTCGTGAAGCAATACAGCGGCGTGCCGGAAATTGAATGCATTCCCTCGCAGCTGAACCAGGTGTTCATGAACCTGCTGGTCAACGCCGCCCACGCTATCGAGGCGCGCGGCAGCATTGTGCTGCGCACCGCCTACGACGACGCCAGCATCACGGTCGTCGTGAGCGATACCGGCAGTGGCATCCCGCCGGAAAACCTGGGCCGCATCTTCGAACCCTTTTTCACCACCAAGCCGGTCGGCAAGGGCACCGGGCTGGGCTTGTCCATGTCCTACAGCATCGTCCAGAAGCACGGCGGCCGCATTGAAGTGGAAAGCGAGCTGGGCAAGGGCAGCACCTTCCGCGTGATCCTGCCGCGGCAGATGGCCGCCAGCAGCGCCGAAGCCGATGTTGCAAATTGACTGATCCGGGCGTGGCGCTGCGCTGGGGGCGTGGTTGGCTGCGCCGCGCTGGAGAACTTCAAAAACATGGGACTCATGACGTTCTCGCTCACCTTTGCTGCGGTAGCTACTTAAGACAGGGGATGGCAAAGTCGATGTGGTAGTGCTCATCGTGCCGCACCCATGGCTTGCCCTGCATGAAATTGAGTTTGCGTAGCGCCGGCCCGCGCGGCGTGTCGAACAGGCGCGGCAGGTAGGCCGGATCGAAGATGACCAGGGCCAGGCTGCGCCCGCGTGCCCGGGCGGCCAGGTCGAGCTGGTACAGGTGTTCCGCCATGGCCGCGAAGTCGATGCGGTACGTGCCATAGCGCGCGTGGCGGTCGAACTCGATGTCGTAGCCAAAGCGCAGCGTGGCCGGCGTCGGCAGGCGGGCAGGGCGGTCCTGCCCGTCGCGCACGGGGACGAAGAAATCGACCGATAAGCCGTTCTGGTGCGTGCGGTGCGGGCGGAAGCGGCCGCCTTGCGCCAGGCCGGTTTCCCCATACACGTAGACCGCGCCCGGCGCCGTGTCCTGCAGCGCGCGCCAGGCGTCGAGCATGATGGCCGCGACCTCGCTGTGCACATAATTACGCCCCATCCCAACGGCCAGTGTGCTGTAGGCGCTGAAATTCGCGCCATCGGCCGGTAGCTGGACCGCGCCTTCCAGGCTGCCGTTGCCGACCTTGCCGTGGCAGCGGCTGCCGCCCGCGACGGTGTTGGCGTGGCCCAGCGCGCAGGCCGCTGCCAGCCATGCCAGTACCGCGGCCTTGGCGAGTTTGCTCATCGTGCCGGGGCGGCCAGCCAGCGCCGCAACAGCCACCCGGACAGCAAAGCCGGCAGCGCGCACGCAAGCCAGGTGGTGGCATCGGCTACCGCGGGGCTGGCGTCGGCATCGAGCAGCATACTGCCGGTATTGATTGCGGCATGCAGCGCGATGCAAGGGATGAGCGAGCGCGTGCGCTCGTACAGCCAGCCGGCAGCCATACCGAAAATGATCGCGCCGACCAGCTGGTAAATGTTGCCATGGGCGAAGCCAAAGACGACCGCCGATCCGGCAATGGCGTACCAGCGGTCGTACTGCGCCAGGAAGCTGCGCAGGATAATTCCCCGGAACAGCATTTCCTCCAGCACCGGCGCCAGCATGCAAGCCATGACCAGCTGCGGCAGTCCCGGCGCCGTCATGGCGCGCAACTGCTCCTCGGTCGAGCTGCTCATCGGGAAAGCGGATTGAAGCAACTCGTCCACGCTGCCCATCAGCAGGAACAGCAAGGGTGCCGCCAACA
Source organism: Pseudoduganella sp. (assembly GCF_041914865.1). Taxonomy (NCBI): domain Bacteria; kingdom Pseudomonadati; phylum Pseudomonadota; class Betaproteobacteria; order Burkholderiales; family Oxalobacteraceae; genus Pseudoduganella; species Pseudoduganella sp. The sequence continues at coordinate 6,066 of NZ_JAYSCO010000004.1, forward strand.
GGACGGTAGGCACGAGCAGCACCGTGCTGGCGGCCGCCGAAGCGCGCGACGTAAAGAACAAGTCGCGGTAATCCAGCTTCTTCCAATGCAAGAGCGCGCTGAACAGGATGCCATTGGCCACCAGCACAGCCAGGGTCGCCAGGCTGTAGCCATCCTCGATGCCCAGCCAGTGGCGGGCGTCATACAGCGCGCCAAGCACCAGGTACTCGATGCCCCACAGGCATAGCGCAAGTAAAAATGCCTCGGGAGCGGAAGGAAAGGTGGTGTGGCGTTCGTTCATGGGCATGACTATAAAGCAATTCCTGGCACTTTTGACTGCCAGCAAGCCGGGCTGTTGGGGTTAGAATAAACCCATGAAGATCCGCGTTGCCACCTACAACATCCACAAGGGCGTGTCGTACCGCAGCCAGCCGCGGGTGCATGCCTTGCGCCATGCGATTGAGGCCTTCCACGCCGACCTGGTTTTCCTGCAAGAAGTGCAGGGCCAGCACGACCGGATCGAGGCGCGTTATGGCGAAGAGCACCACGGCCACCGCCACTGGCCCAAAAAGGCCCAGCATGAGTTCTTTGCCGGCGAGTCGCACCAGTCGGTGTACGGCCTGAATGCGCAATACGACCACGGCCACCACGGCAATGCGCTGCTCAGCAAATACCCGATTGCGCGCTGGACCAACACCGATATTTCCGACCACGCCTATGAATCGCGCGGCATCCTGCACTCGGTGGTGGAAACCGAGGGCAGGCTGGTGCACTGCTACGTGATCCACCTCGGCCTGTTCGAGCGCAGCCGCGTGCGCCAGGCGGAGCTGCTGATCGAAGCCGTGCGCAGTTCGGCGCCGGACGGCGAGCCGGTCATCATCGCCGGCGACTTCAACGACTGGCGCAACACGCTGACCAATAAGCTGCAAAGCGCGCTCAATGTGCGCGAGGTGTTCGACGAAATCGAACATGGCCACCCGGTCGGCGACCTGGTGCGTACCCTGGCGCGGCGCAAGGCGGCCCAGCGCCCGGCCCGCACCTTCCCGGCAGCCTTGCCGTTCTTCAGGTTGGACCGCATCTATGTGCGGGGCTTCGAGGTAGAATCCGCGGAAGTCCTGCACGGCCCCTTATGGGCCAAGCTGTCGGATCACGCGCCCATCGTGGCGAACCTGAAACTGGTTTCCTGACACATGCGTCACGTCGATTTCCTGGCCGATAACGAAGTCAAACTCCTGTACTGCGGCACCGATTACTTCCCCGCCCTGGTCGAGGCGATCGAGGCGGCCCAGTTCGAAGTCTATTTCGAGACCTATATCTTTGCCGAAGACGAGACCGGCAAGCGCGTGCTGGCTGCGCTGAAAGGCGCCGCCCAGCGCGGCGTCACCGTGCGCATGATTACCGACTGGTTCGGCACCGGCCACAAGGCAGCCTACCGCATGCATGCGGAAGTGACGGCCGCGGGCGTCGAGCACCGCATTTTCAATCCCTGGTTCCGGCGCGGCGTCACGCGCACCCACCGCAAGATTTGCGTGGTCGATGGCGAGGTCGCGTTCGTGGGCGGCATCAACATCAACGACGATATGTTCACCGATTACGACCACAGCATTGCCCTGGCCGCGCCGCGCTGGGACTTTGCCGTGGCGGTGCGCGGGCCGCTGGTCGAATCCATCCACAGCGAGGCCGAGACGCAATGGAAGCGGCTGGGCCATATGACCATCGTCAAGCGCCTGAGCCTGTTCAATGAAGTGCGCAAGCTGAACAAGATCGCGCGCCAGAGCACCATGCAGGCCGGTTTTGTGGTGCGCGACAACCTGCGCAACCGGCGCACCATCCAGCGCGCCTACCTGCAGGCGCTGGGCAAGGCCAGGAAGAGCGTGCTGCTGGCCAATCCTTACTTCGCCCCCGGCCGCAAGTTCCGCCGCGCCCTGGCCGCCACCGCCCAGCGCGGGGTGGAAGTGGTGCTGCTGATCGGCGTCGGCGAGATCTGGCTGCAGGACGCCGTGGCGCATTCCTTCTACCCCAAGCTGCTGGAAGCGGGCGTGAAAGTGGTGGAATACCGCAAGACGCAGCTGCACGCCAAAGTCGCCGTGATCGACGACGACTGGGCCACCGTTGGCTCTTCCAACGTGGACGGGCTGAGCCTGTTCCTCAACCAGGAAGCCAATGTCGTTATCAAGGACGCCGAGTTCGCGCGCGCCTTGCGCAAGCACATCGAGGACGCCATCGCCGAAGGCGTGGTGGTCCACCCGCAGGATTTCGAACATGTCGGACGCCTGCGCCGCATTGGTTATGAAGTCGCATACATCGTCTACCGCACGCTGATGCGCATATTTGCAGTAGGAAAGTACACATGAGTGACGTAAGGATCGACAAATGGCTGTGGGCAGCGCGCTTCTTCAAGACGCGTCAGCTGGCCATCGACGCCATCGACAAAGGCAAGGTCAAGCTCTCGAATGGCGAGCGCATCAAGCCCTCGCGCAACGCCAAGCTGGGCGAGCGCTTGCATATTGATAACGGCGCGGACGAATGGGATGTCCTGGTTGTCGGCATTTCCGGCAAACGCGAAGGCGCCCCGATCGCCCGCCTGTTATATGAAGAGAGCGAAGAATCGCTGGCCCGCCGCGCCGCCCTGATCGAGCGCAAGAAACTCTTCCCAGAACCCTTCGCCGACGCCAAAGGCCGTCCCACCAAGCGCGACCGCCGCCAATGGCAGCGCGCCACCGACTCCTGAAAAAAATGGGGACGTACCCTATTTTCCATGGGCGCTGCATGAGACTTGCAGTCTTATCGTTGTTGTTATCGGGTGCGCCTGTTTTCCCATTGGCTGCGGAGCTTGCCTGCTCGGGTGCCGACATGCCGGACGTTAAGTCATCAATTCCGTTGGAGGCACCGAAACCGGTCGGAAGCGAGTTTCTGCCAACGGCGGTTCAACTGTTGGGGGATGCCACCATCACGGCCGTCGAGCCGGCGCTGGTGGGATTGGCTGCCATGCCTGGACAAACACAGTACTTGCTGCGGGCGGCGGCCTTTAGCCAGGCCCCGCAGCGCTTTACAGCCCGGGTTGCCAACGGCAAGGTGTATGTCACAGCCCATATTCTGGGGAGTAGGCGCGCCATGGAACCCGTTGTGCTCACCCTATCCTCGCCGGTTGAGCTTACGGCGGTAGAGTGCTTAACTTCGGCCGCCCGGTAAGGTGAAGCGCTACGTGTGGGGTGGATATTTCCACAGGAAAATGTCCACCTTTCTTCCTGACCCCAACATGGACATTTGCTGCGCCGCAACAATAGAGGTGGGCTTCTAGTTGTGTCGTTTGACTTTCCACAGGTAGTGGATAATAGTACGAACGTTCGCAAATCTTTTCACCAGCGACCGATCTGTTGGAGCGAGAATAAGGTTTTTCCTTCTTATTCCTTCTTTCCTGGGTGGGTTCAAAAGTGAGTGGCATTCTTGTAAATACACCAACTAAATTCATGCGCAAAGGCGAAATGACCCGTGCGGCCATCCTCGATGTGGCCCTCGACCTGGCAAGCCGTGACGGCCTGGAAGGCCTCACCATCGGTTTGCTCGCCGATAAGATGAACATGAGTAAGTCCGGCGTATTCGCGCACTTTGGTTCGCGGGAGGATTTGCAGATTGAAGTCCTGAAGCTGTATCACCATCGTTTCGAGCAGGAAGTGTTTTACCCGGCGATGAAGGAGGCCCGCGGCCTGCCTCGCCTGCGCGCCATGTTTGCCAATTGGGTCAAGCGGGTCAGCGTTGAAATTGCTTCGGGTTGCATCTATATCAGTGGCGCCGTCGAGTACGACGATCGTCCGGGTCCGATCCGCGAGGAGTTGCTGGCTATGGTCGGCGCATGGCAGGCGGCATTGCTGCGTTGCGTGCGCCAGGCCATCGACAACAACGACCTGCGGCCCGATACCGATGCTTCCCAGCTGGTGTACGAGATGTATGGCCTGATCCTGGCCCTGCACCATGAGGCGCGCTTCATGCGCACCCCGGGCAGCGTCGATCGGGCCGGCGTGGGCTTCAACCGTTTAATCGAAAACTATCAACCATCTTAATGGCGGCGCTGAGCCGCTGCCGAGACACACATAACCTTTTAGCCATCTGGAGAAAAAAATGGGTCAATACGTCGCGCCAATCCGTGATATGCAGTTCGTGCTGCACGAACTGCTGAAGGTGGAAGAGAAGCTGAAAGAGCTGCCTCCTCACGCCGAAACCGACGCGGACATCATCAACCAGGTGCTGGAAGAGGGTGCCAAGTTCACCTCCGAAGTGCTGTTCCCGCTGAACCATTCGGGCGACCGCGAGGGCTGCCACCACGACGCAGCGGCCAAGACCGTGACCACCCCGAAGGGCTTCAAGGAAGCCTACAAGCAGTACGTGGAAGGCGGCTGGGCTGCGCTGGCGTGCGATCCTGAATACGGCGGCCAGGGCCTGCCGATCGTGCTGAACAACTCGTTCTACGAGATGCTGAACTCGGCCAACCAGGCGTGGACCATGTACCCCGGCCTGTCGCACGGCGCCTACGAGTGCCTGCTGGCGCACGGCACCCCGGAACAGAAAGCGACCTACCTGCCGAAGCTGGTCTCCGGCGAGTGGACCGGCACCATGTGCCTGACCGAGCCGCACTGCGGCACCGACCTGGGCATGCTGCGCTCGAAAGCCATCCCTAACGCGGACGGTTCCTGGTCCATCACCGGCGCCAAGATCTTCATCTCGGCCGGCGAACACGATATGTCCGAGAACATCCTGCACCTGGTGCTGGCTCGCGTGCCGGACGCGCCTGAAGGCTCGAAGGGCATCTCCCTGTTCCTGGTGCCTAAGTTCCTGCCGAACGCTGACGGTTCCATCGGCGAGCGCAACCCGATCTTCTGCGGCGCGATCGAAGAGAAGATGGGCATCCACGGCAACTCGACCTGCCAGATGAACCTGGACGGCGCCAAGGGCTGGATCATCGGCCAGCCGAACAAGGGCCTGCAGGCGATGTTCGTGTTCATGAACGCGGCCCGCCTGGGCGTGGGCGTGCAGTCCCTGGGCCTGACCGAAGTGGCTTACCAGAACGCGCTGGTGTACGCGAAAGACCGCCTGCAAATGCGCTCGCTGTCCGGCGTGAAGAATCCAGAAGGCCCGGCCGACCCGATCATCGTGCACCCGGACGTGCGCCGCATGCTGCTGACCGGTAAAGCCTACGCTGAAGGCGCGCGTGCTTTCGCTTCCTACGTGGCGCTGCAGATCGACCGCGAACTGCACCACCCGGACGAAGAAGTGCGCAAGGAAGCCGGCGATGAAGTGGCGCTGCTGACCCCGATCATCAAGGCCTTCATCACCGACAACGCCTGGATCGCTACTTCCGACGCGATGCAGGTGTACGGCGGCCATGGCTACATCTCCGAGTGGGGCATGGAGCAGTATGTGCGCGATGCGCGTATCAACCTGATTTACGAAGGCACCAACACCGTGCAGTCGCTGGACCTGCTGGGCCGTAAGATCCTGATGGACAACGGCGCCAAGCTGCGCAAGTTCGGCGAGAAAGTGCGCGCCTTCGTGGAAGAAAACGGTACCGATGAAGCGATGTCCGAGTTCATCACCCCGCTGGGCGACCTGGGCGAGAAGCTGACCAAGCTGACCATGGAAATCGGCATGAAGGCCTTCCAGAACCAGGACGAAGTGGGCGCCGCTGCCGTGCCTTACCTGCGTGTCGCCGGTCACCTGGTGTACTCGTACTTCTTCGCGCAGATGGCGAAGATCGCGCTGGAAAAAGAAGCTTCGGGCGATAAGTTCTACACCTCGAAGCTGGCCACCATCCGCTTCTACTTCGGCCGCCTGTATCCAGAAACCGCAACCCTGATCCGCCAGGCCCGTTCCGGCGCCGCCAACCTGATGGCACTGGACGCTGACCTGTTCTGAAGTTGATGGTGCCCGTTACCCCGGCAAGTCTGGGTCAGACCCTAGGGTCTGACCCTGGTTTTCCGGGGTTGGCAGTAAAAGCCGGCACCCAAGCAAAGCGATAGATACACCACCTAAAGGATATATATGAGCAACTTCAACGTGAAAAAAGTAGCGGTGCTGGGCGCCGGCGTGATGGGCGCGCAAATCGCGGCCCACTGCGTCAACGCCAAAGTCCCAGTCGTCCTGTTCGACCTGCCTGCCAAAGAAGGCAACAAGAACGGCATCGGCATCAAGGCCATCGAAGGCCTGAAAAAACTGTCCCCGGCTCCTTTCGGCGACAAGGCCGACGCGGAACTGGTGCAGATCGCCAACTACGAAGACAACCTGGACCTGCTGGCCGGCTGCGACCTGATCATCGAAGCAATCGCCGAGCGCATGGACTGGAAGCACGACCTGTACAAGAAGGTCGCTCCGCACATCGCCCCGAACGCGATCTTCGCCTCCAACACCTCCGGCCTGTCGATCAACAAGCTGGCCGAAGGCTTCGACGCCGACCTGAAATCGCGCTTCTGCGGCGTGCACTTCTTCAACCCACCGCGCTACATGCACCTGGTGGAACTGATCCCGACCACCGACACCAAGCCGGAAATCCTGGACCAGCTGGAAACCTTCATGACCTCGACCCTGGGCAAGGGCGTGGTACGTGCCAAGGACACCCCGAACTTCATCGCTAACCGCGTTGGCGTGTTCGGCATCCTGGCCATCATCCACGAAGCCGAGAAGTTCGGCCTGTCCGTGGACGTGGTGGACGACCTGACCGGCGCCAAGCTGGGCCGCGCCAAGTCCGGTACCTTCCGTACCGCCGACGTGGTGGGCCTGGACACCATGGGCCACGTGATCAAGACCATGGAAGACAACCTGCCGAACGATCCGTTCGCTTCCCTGTACAAGACCCCAGCCGTGCTGTCCGGCCTGGTCGCCAAGGGCGCCCTGGGCCAGAAGTCCGGCGCTGGCTTCTACAAGAAAGTCGGCAAGGACATCCTGCGCCTGGACGCTGCCACCGGTGAATACGTCCCGGGCGGCAAGAAGGCCGACGACATCATCGGCCGCATCCTGAAAGAAAAGGATCCGGTCAAGAAGATGAAGGCGCTGCGCGAATCGACCAACCCGCAAGGCCAGTTCCTGTGGGCGATCTTCCGCGACGCTTTCCACTACATCGCGATCCACCTGGAATCGATCGCCGACAACGCGCGCGACATCGACTTCGCCATGCGTTGGGGCTTCGGCTGGAACGTCGGCCCGTTCGAAACCTGGCAAGCTGCCGGCTGGTCGCAAGTGGCCCAGTGGGTCAAGCAGGATATCGAAGAAGGCAAGGCGCTGTGCAACGCACCGCTGCCGGCATGGGTCTTCGAAGGCAAAGTGGGCGAGCAGGGCGTGCATACCCCTGAAGGCTCGTTCTCGCCAGCGACCAAGTCCTACACCCCGCGTTCCGAACTGGCTGTGTACAAGCGCCAGGAATTCCGCGCTCCGGTGGTGGGCGGCGGCGGCGCCGATCCTAAGACTGCCGGCGTGACCGTGCACGAAGACGAAACCGTGCGCCTGTGGCACACCGGCGACGACGTGCTGATCCTGTCCCTGAAGACCAAGATGCACGTGATCGGCAAAGGCGTGATCGCCGGCATCCAGCGCGGCCTGGCCGAAGCCGAGAAGAACTTCAAGGGCCTGGTGATCTGGAACACCGACGCCGCTGAAGGCGGCCCGTTCTCCGCCGGCGCCGACCTGCAGGAAGCCCTGCCAGCCTTCATGGCCGGCGGCGCGAAAGCAGTCGACCCGATCATCAAGGAACTGCAAGACACCTTCATGAAGATGAAGTATTCCAACGTGCCAGTGGTGGCGGCGGTTGCCGGCATCGCCCTGGGCGGCGGCTGCGAAATGATGCTGCACGCATCCAAGCGCGTGGCGGCACTGGAATCCTACATCGGCCTGGTGGAAGTGGGCGTGGGCCTGATCCCTGGCGGCGGCGGCCTGAAAGAGGCGGCTGTTCGTGCAGCGCGCGAAGCCAAAGGCAACGACATCCTGCAATTCCTGAAGACCGGCTTCACCAACGCCGCCACCGCGGCCGTATCGAAGTCCGCGCTGGAAGCGAAGGCGATGGGCTACCTGAAGGAAGACGACATCATCGTGTTCAACGCCTACGAACTGCTGCACGTGGCGAAAACCACGGCACGTGCGATGGCTGATGCTGGCTACCGCGCGCCGATCCAGCGCCCAGTGCCGGTGACCGGCCGTTACGGCTGGGGCACCATCCGCGGCCAGCTGGTCAACATGCGCGACGGCGGCTTCATCTCCGCCCACGACTACAAGCTGGGCGACATGATCGCCGAGATCGTGTCCGGCGGCGACATCGACCAGGGCAGCGTGGTGAGCGAGCAGTGGCTGCTGGATATGGAACGCAAGGCCTTCCTGGAATTGCTGAACCATCCTAAGTCGCAAGAGCGCATCATGGGCATGCTGCAGACCGGCAAACCGGTACGCAACTAAGAGCACATGTCCATCCTGTCGCTGGCCTTCAAAATCCTGTTGCGAGTGAAACCAAGCATGGTCTATGAGCAAATCAAGAAGCACATGACGGAGTCCCTGCCGTTCGTGCGCCTGCTCGGCATCCGCATCGACAGCATCGGCCCGGGAACGGCCGAAGTGTCGATGCCGGACGACGGCAAGCTGCACAACCACCTCGGCACGCCGCATGCAGGTGCGATCTTCACGCTGGCCGAAACGGCGTCCGGCGCAGCCATGGCAGGCGGCTTCGCCGACCTGATCATGGACATGCGCCCGGTCGCCAAGGAGTCGCGCATCCAGTACCAGAAAGTTGCCAAGGGCGCGACGCGCGCCTCCGGCAAGGTGCCGGGCGACCTGGCCGCGCTGAAAGCGCAGCTGAAGGATGAAGGAAAAATCGCGTTCCCGGTCAACGTCGACATTTACGACGAACACGGCACGCTGGCAGCACAAGTACAGGTGGACTGGTACCTCTCCGCCAAACGCTAACGAACACAGATACTGGAAAGCTTAAAATGAGCAAACAACTCCAAGACGCATACATCGTCGCCGCCACCCGCACCCCGATCGGCAAGGCGCCGCGCGGCATGTTCAGCAAGACTCGCCCGGACGACCTGCTGGTCGCCGCCATCAAGGGCGCCATGGCCGCCGTGCCTAACCTGGACCCGGCCCTGATCGTCGACGCCATCGTCGGCTGCTCCTTCCCGGAAGCAGAGCAGGGCTTCAACATCGCCCGTAACTCCGTGGTGCTGGCAGGCCTGCCGAACACCGTGGGCGGCGTGACCGTCAACCGCTACTGCGCTTCGGGCATCACCGCCCTGGCCATGGCGGCGGACCGCATCCGCGTGGGCGAAGCCGACGTGATGATCGCCGGCGGCGTGGAATCGATGTCGATGGTGCCGATGATGGGCCACCACCCATCGATCAACATGGACACCTTCAAGGACGAGAACGTGGGCCTGGCCTACGGCATGGGCCTGACCGCCGAGAAAGTGGCGACCCAGTGGAAGATCTCGCGTGAAGACCAGGACGCCTTCGGCCTGGAATCGCACCGCAAGGCGATCGCCGCCCAGCAGGCCGGCTACTTCAAGGACGAAATCACCCCGGTCGAAATCATCACCCGCACCCCTGACCTGCGCACCGGCGAGATCAAGGTTGGCAAGCGCACCGTGGACCTGGACGAAGGCGCGCGTGCCGACGCCTCCCTGGAAGGCATGGCCAAGCTGAAGCCAGTGTTCGCCGCCAAGGGCACCGTGACCGCCGCGACCTCTTCGCAGATGTCCGACGGCGCCGGCGCGCTGATCGTGGTGTCGGAGAAGATTCTGAAGGAACACAACCTGACCCCGCTGGCCAAGTTCTCCTCGTTCGCCGTACGCGGTGTGCCGCCAGAGATCATGGGCATTGGTCCTAAAGTCGCCATCCCTGCCGCCCTGGCCGCAGCCGGCATCACCCAGGACCAGCTGGACTGGATCGAACTGAACGAAGCGTTCGCAGCACAGGCCCTGGCCGTGATCCGCGACCTGAACCTGGACACCAGCAAAGTGAACCCGATGGGCGGCGCAATCGCCCTGGGCCACCCGCTGGGCGCAACCGGCGCGATCCGCGCTGCGACCGTGGTGCACGCACTGCGCCGCAACAGCCTGAAATACGGCATGGTCACCATGTGCGTAGGCGCCGGCATGGGCGCGGCAGGTATCATCGAGCGCGTGTAAGCACTAGCGCATCAATCGCCTGATCAAGGGCGCCCGGGCAAGCCGGGCGCCCTTTTTTCATTGGCTTGCTTGCAAAAATGAATTGTCAGATTATTACAAACCGCTGCGTGAAACCGTTGACCCTCGGGCGCTTGCGCTCCTAAGCTTTCGCTGCTGTTCAAGTTTGTCCGACCCATAAAACCATCAACGGAGATAACGAATGAAAAAGCTGTTCATGACGTTCTTGTTTGCCGCCGGTGTAGGCGCTTCGATTACCGCCCCGGCATCGACCTGCCATTTCGCTTGCAGCATTGACCGCAAAAATTGCCTGATCGAGGCCGGCTCCGATCCTGCGGCACAGAAGGACTGCTACATGGAGTGCACCGCCTGCATGGAGGCGTGCGGCTAAGCAGCCGGGCCAGTGGTTGCGGCCACACAGCACAAGGCGGGCTTCCCCGCCTTTTCTTTTTCAGGAGCAGGCCCCACGCGTATAATCCAAGCTTTCAGTGGAGACGAAGAAGAAATGGCAATCCTCACCAGCAAAACCGCCGGCATCCTGACCATCGAATTCGATCGCCTGGACCGCAAGAACGCAATCACCTCCGCCATGTACCAGACCATGGCCGACACCATCAACGCCGCCGAAACCGACAACGAAGTACGCGCCATCCTGATCACCGGCAAGCCGGAGATTTTCACCGCCGGTAACGACCTGGTCGACTTCGCGATGACCACCACCGCCAACGACGGCGTGGCATTCTCCGATCGTCCCGTCATCCAGTTCATGAAAGCCCTGTTCAACAGCACCAAACCGGTGGTCGCGGCCGTGAACGGCGCCGCCATCGGCATCGGCACCACCATGCTGATGCACTGCGACCTGGTGTACGCAGCCGATAACGCCAAGTTCTCGGTGCCGTTCGCCGCGCTGGGCCTGTGCCCGGAATTCGGCTCCAGCATGCTGCTGCCAGCCAACGGCGGCCATGCCCGTGCCGCGGAAAAGCTGATGCTGGGCGAAGCATTCAGCGCGCAGGAAGCCTACGACATGGGCCTGATCTCCAAGCTGCTGCCGGCGGAAGAGGTACTGCCTTACGCGCAGGCGCAAGCGGCCAAGCTGGTGGCCCTGCCGGCCGAGTCGATCCGCCAGACCAAGCGCCTGATGAAGGCCGGCCGCGAAGCGCTGAAAGCCCACATCGATGTGGAAAGCGCGCAGTTCGGCGCCATGCTGACCGGCCCGGAGGCGAAAGAAGCCTTCACCGCCTTCTTCGAGAAGCGCAAGCCGGACTTCAGCAAGTTCAACTAAGCGTTAGGCCTCCGGCAGCGCGACTGCCGATACGCCGCTGTTTCCGTCGTCCTGGAACAGCGGCAGCAGGCTCTCGTGGCACACCAGCGGCGGCGCGAAGCAGCCGCCCATCACGAACAGCAGGCGCTGTGGCAATGGCGTGCGCGCCAGCAGCTGCGCATCCAGGCTGAAGGTGTACACGCTGGCGCCCAGGCTGCCCGCGTCATCGTCCCTGTCGTAGTCCGACAGTTCCCTGTCCCAGCAATCAAACGTCCCCTCGAAGCTGAGGTAGCAGTAGTCGTCGTGCAGCGATTTGTCGTCGTGCACGTACCAGGCAGGCTGCGCACGCAGCCCGGTGATGCCGCGCGCGGCCAGGGCGTCGTGCACAGGCTTGCGTACCAGCAGGTTCACGCCGTCGAGCATGACGCGCGGCGGCTCGGGCAAAGCGGGTATGCCTTGCTGGCGGTTGCTTTTGCGGCTGCCGTTGAAAAAGGCCAGCGGCGGGCTGTCCGGCGCACAGGGCAAGTTGCGGTAGTCGCGCTCGCGCGTCTCGTGGAAGGCGTGCGGCCGCACCGGCGCAGCGCTGCGCGCGTGCTCGAGGATGTAGTACTCGCGGTCGATGCTGTTCATGGAAGGTTCCCTTACTCGTAGCTCACACTGCCGACCGACTGCAGCGGCGTGCTGTGGTCCTTGCTGCCGCAGCGGCGGCAGGATTTGTCCTCGCGGATCGCTGCCATGCGCTGCGCCAGGTTGCTGCGCAGTGGCGGCGGCAAGGCCAGTTCATCGGCGCGGCCGTCAGCCAGCAGGAGGCCGATCTCATGCACCTCGCTGGCGGCACGCCGCAGCTGCAGCAGCAGCTCTGCGAGATCGGCGACGGCCTGGTCGGGCTGCAGCAGTTCCGTATCCTCATCCAGGCAGCATTCCAGGCGTTCCAGCAGGTCGCTGACGGCGTCCGCCACGGCCGACCCGGTGTCGAGCAGCAGCAGTGGCAGCAGCAGGCGCAGCTCCAGCATCAGTGTGGCGCCGCCGACGCCGGCGATGTACGCGTAGAGCGAAGGCGGCATGGCGTCGAATGCCAGCTCCATATAGGCCAGCCAGGTCAGCATGCTGTCCTGTTCGTCCAGCAGTTCTTCGATCACGTGCGGCGCCTGCGCGGCGCTTATGGCGGGCGCAAGGTCGGGCCAGACGGCCGGCAGCACGCGCGCCATGAAATCGGCGATACCGGCGCGGTCGCCGCTGGCCAGCAGGGCGGGCAGGGCAAGGATCGCGGCACGCTGCGCGTGCAGGGTGGCGGCATAGGCTCCGCCTTCACCGAAGGCGCCGTGGGTAAAGCTGTGCGGCGCCGCGTCGCGCCGCCCGCCGGGCAGCAGTTTGAAGCCGGTCACGGCGGGCATGCCGCCCAGCGGCTCCTTCCACCAGCACCACTCGTCCGGCTGCGCCGACTGCAGCGCTTGCGGGGCTGCGCCGCGCTGGCGCAGCGTGTCCGCCACGCCCGACCAGAAATCGCCATCGAACACGCTGCGCCGGAAACGCAGCCATTTGGTGGGCGGTGGATTCCAGCCCTGTTCCGCCGCGACCTGGTAGGCGATGGCGCCATCCTCCTGCCACAGTTCGCGGAACAGCTGCAACGATGCACCCAGCTGCAGGAACGCCGTGTGCAGGCGCAGGACCAGCAGCTCGCGCTGCTCCTTGACCTCGTGGGCGAGTTCCTTGGTAAGCAACTCGACGGCAATGGGGGAGACCGGATTCTTCATGATGCACTGATTGCGAAAAAAGCAAGATGGGCATTATGCCAGCCGGCGCCATCGCCTGCCGCACGCAAAGATTGTGAGAATGTGTAGCTGGTGGCGCCGGCCGCTACGTCATCCGTTAAAATCGCCACATGTTCAACCGCATTCCGGGATCGCCCATGTTCAAACCCCTCCTGCGCCAGATTGCTGGCTTCTCCATCCTGGCCGCCGTGGCAGCCATGCCTGCCTATGCCGACAGCTTCACCTCGTCCGCATCGAGCGCCGGTTCGGCATCGTCGGGCAGCGTGTCGGACTCGATCAGCGGCTCCAGCAAGAGCTCCAGCGGCGACGACAAGAAAGTCGCGGCCGGCCAGTACCGTGTGATCGACGTGGCGCAAGCGCCGGGCAAGCCGGGTGCAACGCGCCTCACGCTGCGCGGCGAGCAGGGCAACCAGTTCCTGCTGGACCTGCCGCAGGCCGCCCTGGCCGAGCGCGCGCTGCCAACCGGCGCGCTGGTGCAGGTGAGCGAGCGTCCTTACGGCTATGAGTTTGCCCACGCCGATACCCGCCAGGCCTTCTTCCTGGCCCTGCACGACGCATGGCAACGCGAACTGCGCTCGCACGCTATCTGAGCGTAACTGGCCTGGCGCTCGCCGCGAGCGCCAGCGCGCAGGCGGGCGGCATGATGTTCTGCGACCGTCCCGCCAAGGTCACGGCGACGGAGCAGGACCGCGCCTTGCGCTTTTCGGCGGTGGTGAAGGACGAGCTGGAACGCTCGGGCGCCAGCGCCGCCGTGGTGGCGCGCGCGGGATTGAACCTGGCGCGCTTCGGCCTGCGTTATTCGCATGCCGGCATCGCCCTCAAATCCAATCCCAACAGCCCGTGGTCGGTGCGTCAGCTGTACTACGCTTGCGACGACCAGCGCCCGCGCATTTTCGACCAGGGCATGGCCGGCTTCGTGCTGGGCGCGGAGGAGGCAGCGCAGGGCCACCTGTCCGTGGTCCTGCTGCCGCAGGCGCAGGATGCCGCGCTGGCCAGTTCCGCGCTGGATGAGCGCACGCCGCTGGCACTGCTGGCCGGCGAGTACAGCGCCAACGCCTATGCCTACAGCACGCGCTACCAGAACTGCAATCAGTGGCTGGTGGAGCTGCTGGCGAGCGCCTGGGGTGGCGCGGCGCAGCGCGACGCGGCGCAGGCGTGGCTGCGCGAGCGCGGTTATGAAGCGGAGCCGGTCAACGTCGGCCGCGCGCTGGTGATTGCGGCGCACTTCGTGCCGCTGGTGCATGTGGCGGACCATCCCGATGAGGACCTGCGCGCGCACACCATGCGCGTCTCCATGCCCAGCTCCATCGAGCAGTTCCTGCGGCGCGAGGCGCCGCAGGCGCAGCGCCTGGAGCTGTGCTACAACAGCAGCCATATCGTGATCCGGCGCGGCTGGCAGCCGATGGGGGCGGGCTGCGAGGCGCAGGCAGGCGACGATGTCATCGCTTTCGACTGAGGGCTGAGCGAGTGCGTCCGGGCTGGAATTCAACGCGGCGCAATCGCCATGCCGGCACCAAAGCCAATGGCCGCGGGCGCGAAAATGATTTCGGAATTGTGGTACGGCGCCAGGTCGGTGGACGCGAGCTGGCCTTTGTCGTTGAACCGGCGCGCCATGGATGTGTTTATCCATGTTCTGTCGATGATATCGCGGCGGTGCTGGCGCAATGCCCGCAGGATTGAGCTTCCATCCGATGGCGCAGAGCCTGCGCAATACCGTGCTGTTCCGGACTCTCCTGCATGAATTGGGGCGCCACGCGGACTACAAGCAGCGCGGTGACGACAGCTATTCGCGGCGGAAGCGCAGGCGCAGCTCCAGCGCTTTGCACCGCTCCTCGATACTGCCCGCATGGCGGCGGACGGGCTGCGCAAGGAGTGGTTTGTCCAAGAAGAAACTATCAAAACGGAAGTTATCTTGTATGATGACTTTCGTCTAGAATAAGGTCTATTGCAAAAAAGTAAGGGCTGAGGACTTTATGGATGGACCCATCGCGGCGCTCTACCTGATCTCCGTCGGAGCGCTGGCGATGTGTGCTTTCCAGGCGGCGCTGCTGGCCCGCAGCAGTTCCTATGTGCGCGCGTGCTGGACGTTTGCCCTGATCTGCCTGACCTTTGCCCTGTTCCAGCTGGCGAACGTGCGCCAGCAGCTGGCGCCGGACCTGGCGGCGGCAATCCCGGCCCACAAGTGGGTCAACTTCTTTTCGCTGATGCTGGTGCCGCAGATCTGGTACCTGATCGCCTCACTCGATCAACGCAAGGTCGCCTACCGCATCGGCTATGGCGTCGCGCTGGCGGCGGCCTTGCTGGCGGCCGAAAACCTGGTTGCTCCTTACGGCTATCGTTTCACCCAGCTGACGCTTGATGCGCCGTCCGTACTGCCGTGGGGCGAGCGCGCTTTCCTGCTGGCGGGGGAGACGACCCGCGCGTATACGATCAACCGCCTGCTGACGCTGGGCGTGGTGGTGTATGCCGCCGTGTTCTGCGTGCGGGCGCGGCGCCAGCGGGCGCGCTTCTCCAATCGTCTGGTTTGGCTGTCGGTGGTGCTGATCGTGATCACCACCTTCCTTGCGTCCTACAGCGACCGGGGCGCGCTGAAGCTGCCTTACATGAGCGGTTTCGGATTCCTGTTCCTGGCCGCCTCCTACCTGTTGCTGGTGCGGCGCGAGGCGACCCAGCGCCTGACCGAGAAGATCAGCATCAGCGCCGCGCTGGAGCGCGAGATGGAAAGCCACAAGCTGGCCAGCCAGCGTTTCGAATACGCGCTTTCAAACGACGCCTTGACCGGACTGCCGAACCGCGCCGGTGCGCTGGACCGGCTGCGCGCCATGTTCCTTTCCAGCGAGTCGACGCTGACGCGGATGGCGGTGCTGCTGCTGGACCTGGACCGCCTGGCCATCATCAACGGCACGCGCGGCTACGAGGTGGGCAACCAGGTGCTGGTGGAAGTGGCGCACCGCTTGCGCGGCATCAAAGGTGGGAACGGCCTGGTGGCGCGCCTGGGCAGCGCGCGTTTTGTGGTCGGCATTGCGGGCCACAAAACCTGGGCGGCGCTGGAGCGCGAGGTGGACGCGGTGCTGGCTGCCGTCAAGCCGCCGTTCACGATTTCCGGGGCGGTGCTGAATATGAGCTTCAGCGCGGGCGTGGCGATCTATCCCGACCACGCCTCGTCGGCGGAGGACCTGCTGGCATCGGCGGGCCTGGCGTTGCACCAGGCGCGCGATGCCGGGCCGGGGCACCTGCGCGTGTTCCATCCTTCCTTGCAGCAGTCGCTGAGCGAGCGCATCGGCCTGGAGAACGCGTTGAAGGAGGCGCTCGAGAAGGAGCAGTTCTTCCTGCATTTCCAGCCGCAGGTGAATGCGCACGATGAGCGCGTGGTGTGCATGGAAGCGCTGATCCGCTGGCAGCACCCGGGCCTGGGGCTGGTGATGCCGGACCGCTTTATCCCGCTGGCCGAAGCGACCGGCGCGATTGCCGCCATCGGCTCATGGGTGATCGACGCCGCCTGCCGCCAGCTGGCGGAGTGGCGCGCCATGGGGTTTGCCGAGGTGCGCGTGGCGGTCAACCTGTCGGCGCAGCAGCTGCTCATGTCGGACCTGGGCGACACGGTGCAGCTGGCGTTGCAGCGCTCCGGCCTGCGCGGGGAGGACCTGGAGCTGGAGATTACCGAGTCGGTGCTGATGCAGGACCCGCAGCGCTCCATCGAACGGCTGGTGGCCTTGCGCGGCCTGGGCGTGCGCCTGTCGATCGACGATTTCGGCACCGGCTACTCTTCGCTCGGCTACCTGAAGCTGCTGCCGGTGCACGCGTTCAAGCTTGACCGCAGCTTTGTGCGCGATATCGGCAAGAGCGACAAGGACCTGGAGATCTGCGCCACCGCAGTGGGCCTGGCGCGCAACCTGGGGCTGGAGATCGTGGCCGAAGGCGTGGAGGATGCGGTGCAGGCCGCGCAGCTGCGCCAGCTGGGATGCCACCTGCTGCAGGGCTACTACTTCGCGCGGCCGCTGCCGGCCCACGCGGCCACGGCGCTGCTGCTGGACGAACGCAGCCAGGCGGCGGGCACGGCCTCGCTGGAGGCGGGCTGACGCCAGTGTGGTAGATTGGCTGCCGTGTTCTTCATGGAGTGTGCAAGGTGGGACTTTTCAGCGGCATCCTGGGCAATGCGTCCAAAATCGATATCGGTGACATCAGCGAGGAATTCGGCAAGGTGCTGGCGCCTAATGAGCGCATCGAGCACGCCTACCAGCTGATCCGCGATTACTTCGTGTTCACCGACAAGCGACTGGTGGTGGTGAACAAGCAGGGCATCACCGGCAGCAAGATGGAATTCCATTCGATCCCGTACAAGAGCGTGACGCACTTCAGCATCGAGACCGGCGGCACGCTGGACCTGGATGCGGATTTGAAGATCTGGATTTCCAGCACGGCGGAGCCGTTCACGCAGAAGTTCAACAAGCGCCTGAGCATCTATGAGGTGCAGGCGGTGCTGGCGAGCTATGTGCTGAAGTAGGGCGCAGGCACGCTTCGTCCGGCGGCGAATTGTTGCGGGCGCGGCGCGGCTAGCATGGTGGCTTTGATGGGAGCCGCCAATGCCAGCCTTTGAAGTGTTTGATATCCCCAGCCACCAGCCGGCGCTGGTGGCGCGTGTGCGCCATACCGCGCCTGGACGCGCCAACGGCGCCTTGCCTGTGCTGTTCGTGCATGGCTCCTCCTTTCCTTCCGGGCTTTCCTTTGATTTCTGCATGGACGGCCAGTCCTGGATGGATTGGCTGGCGGCGCGCGGCTACGACGTGTATGCGCTCGACTTCCTGGGCTATGGCCTGTCCGACCGCTACCCGGACGCGCCGGCGCCAGGCGGCCCGCCGGGCCGGGCGCGCGCGGTGGCGCGCGACGTGGGCAGCGCGGTCGATGCGATCCTGCGCAGGACCGGACAGCGGCAGGTGCTGCTGGTCGGGCATTCCTGGGGCGGCAGCGTGGCGGCGCGCTATGCGCAGGACAGCGGCGGCAAGGTGGCGAAACTAGTGTTGTTTGCGGCGGTCACACCGCGCGCTGCGGCGCCCTTGGCGCCGGCGGGCGGCGCCGCTGCCGGCCCGGCATACGAGGCGATGACGCCGGGCCAGCGTATCGCCGCGATGGATGGCTTGCGGCCGGCGCATGAACCGCCGCAGCTGCATGCGGACGTGTTCAGGGATTGGGGCGCGCAGTGGCTGGCGTCGGATGGGCGCGGCGAAGGCAAGGTGCGCTTCCCGGCCGGTCCCGGCGCGGATGTGGCCGAGCTGCAGCGGGGCGGTTCGTACTACGACCCGGCGCGCCTTGCGATGCCGGTGCTGCTGGTGCGCGGCGAATGGGATGCCTGGCCGAGCGACAGCGACTTCCGCCGCATGCTGGGCCAGCTGCCCAATGCGCAGTACCTGGAGATCCCGCGCGGCACCCACGTCATGCACCTGGAGGCCGCGCGCGGCGCGCTGTACGCGGCGGTGCGCGCTTTCTTCGATTAGTTGATGCCGTGGCGGGCGCGGATGGCAGGCAGGGCGCCGTTCTGCTCCAGCTGGGTGATGGCGTGGTTGATGCGCGCCAGCTGCGCCTGCGTGGTGCTGGCGGCGTTCAGCATCAGGTGCACCGGGGCGCGGTAGGGCACATAGGCCAGCGCCACGATTTTCACATTGTGCAGGCGCGCCGAATGGCGCAGGGCCAGGGCGTCGCCCATGATGATGTCGCCGCGCCCGGCTTCCAGCATCTTCACGCCCTGATCAAAGGTGCCGAACGTGCTGCGCCGGCCTTCGGCATTCAGCTGTGGCAGGGCGCGCTCGTAGTCTTCGCCGTAAAAGCCCAGGCGCGGCGCCAGCAGGCTGGCGTTGCGTGCCGCGATATCCTGGAAGCTGCCGACCGTGCGCAGCTTGTCGAGTTTTTCCGGCACGGTGAACAGGCCCACCGTCTCCTGCCGGTAAGGCAGGCTGAAACGCGCGAAACCGCGCCGTTCGTCGGTGGGCGAGGCAGCGGTCTGGACGTCAAGCTTGCCTTGGAGGAACAATGCATTGCGGCGCGCGGGCGGCAATTCCTTTTCCACCTGCAGGGTGCAGCCAGCCTGCTCGACGATGGCGCGCAACAATTCATAATCGACACCGCCGACGCCGGATTTATTGTTATAGAAGTAAGGCGGCCATTCTTCCGGCGCAATGCGCAACTGGCATGCGCCGGCAAGGCAGGCGGACTGGAACAGCAGGGTAGCAAGCAGCAGCCTCATGACGGGTGCAACCGAAAAGTCTCTACCCGTCCAGTGTAAAGCAACTATGTGTGGTGCCGGTATATTTCCCGACCGCCGGCCCCGGTAGTGACGCCTCGAAGCGTCAGATGCACGCATTCTGGGCGCCGAATGTGACCGCCGTTTGACGGTTCTGTGACGGCTTGGTGTAATACCGGCCATGGATGATATTCATGCCCTATTGCAACAAGCGGTCAGCCTGCACCAGCAGGGCGACCTTGGCCGCGCGCAGGAACTGTACGACCGCGTGCTGCGTGCCGAGCCGCTGAATTTCGACGCGCTGCACCTGAGCGGCGTACTGGCGCGCCAGCAGGGCGAGCCTGGACGCGCGCTGGCCATGATCGACGGCGCGCTGGCGCTGGACGCTGGCCGCGCCATCGCGCACTGCAACCGCGGCGTGGTGCTGCAGGATATGGCGCGCTACGATGAGGCGCTGGCCAGCTTCGAGCGTGCGCTGGCCCTGCAGCCCGACTATGCGGTTGCCCTGAGCAACCGGGGCAATGCCTTGCGCCACCTGGGCCACATCGAGCGCGCGCTGGACAGCTACGATGCGGCGCTGCGCCTGGCGCCCGGTTACGCCGAGGCGCTGTGCAACCGCGCGCTGGCCTTGCAGTCGATCGCGCGCCACGCGGCCGCGCTGGACAGCTTTGGCGCGGCCCTGGCGGCGCGGCCCGCCTATCCCGAGGCCCTGCACGGCGCCGCCGTGTCGCTGCTGGCGCTGGGCAAACCGGCCGATGCGCTGGAAGGCTTCGAGCGCGCCTTGCAGCTGCAGCCCGAGTATGCCGAGGCCTGGTGCGCGCGCGGCGCCTTGCTGTTGCGCGCGCAGGAGCATGAGGAGGCACTGTCCAGCTTCCGCGATGCGCTGGCGCTGCGGCCGCGCTATGCGCGCGCGCAACTGGGGCTGGCCAACACACTGCGCGCCATGGGCCGGTGCGAAGAGGCGGTTGAAGCCTACCAGGCCGCGCTGGCATGCGGCGCCGATGCCGACACGGTCGGCTATATGCTGGCCATCATGGGCGCCGAGCAGGCGCCGGGGGCGTCGCCAGCCGCGTATGTGAAGGCCCTGTTCGACCAGTACGCCGGCAACTTCGACCACCACCTGGTGGACGTGCTGCGCTACCGCACGCCGACCCTGCTGGTGGAGGCGCTGCGCCGCCATTTGCCGCCGGGCGAGCTGGATGTGCTGGATATCGGCTGCGGCACCGGCTTGTGCGGCCCGCTGCTGCGTCCCCTGGCCTGCCTGCTGGAGGGCGTCGACCTGTCGCCCCACATGCTGGAGCGCGCGCGCGACACCGGCTTGTACGACGGGCTGTATTGCGGCGACATGGTGGGCTACCTGCGGGCGCGCCCATCCAGCGCCGACCTGATCGTGGCGGCGGATGTCTTTGTCTACGTGGGCGACCTGAAGCCCGTGTTTTCCGTGGCGCGCCTGGCGCTGCGCGGCGGCGGCCGCTTTGCGTTTTCGGTGGAGGAGCATGACGGCGCGGATGCGTTCACGCTGCGGCCATCGGGCCGCTACGCGCATTCGCGCACCGGCATCGAGGCCCTGGCGCGCAGCCATGGCTTCACTCTCCTTGACATCACGCCCAGCACCTTGCGCCAGGAAAGCGGCGCGGACATGCGTGGGCTGCTGGTGGTATTGGGCACCCATGCAGAGTAGCGCACTTGAAATCGGCGGCAATGCGGTGATGGCGGCTTCCATCTTCCTCGCCGGCCGCAACAACATCCATTCCTGGTGGCTGGGCATTGTCGGCTGCGCGCTGATGGCGCTGCTGTTCTACAGCACGCAGCTGCACGCCGACGTGGCGCTGCAGCTGTTCTTCATCGTCACCTGCATCATCGGCTGGCGCCAGTGGCTGCGCGGCGACCATGGCCATGCGCTGCACATCCGCACCACGCGCCTGGGCACACTGGCGTGGATGGTGCTGGTCGGCATTGCGGCGTCGGCGGCGTATGGGCTGATGCTGCACCATTTCACCAACGCCTATGCGCCCTTCGTCGATTCGGCGGTGCTGATGTTTTCCGTGATCGCGCAGGTGCTGCTGATGGCGCGCCGCATCGAGAACTGGCCGGTATGGCTGCTGGTGAACACCATCTCGGTGCCGCTGTACGCCAGCCGCGGCCTGTACCTGACGGCCGCGCTGTACGTGGCGTACTGGATCAACGCCCTGGTGGCGTGGCGCCATTGGCGGCGCCAGCGCGCGGCAGGGGCTTAGAACTGGCGCTCGCGGCGCAGGGTGTCGGCGCTGGCTTTACTTCAGGACGAAGATGGCGTTCACGGTCTGTGAATAGGGGATGGAGTCGGGGATGGCGTATTTGCCGCTGCCGGCGTTCGGGCCCGGCACGCCGCGCGACTCCTTGCCGGGCTGCTGCGCGATGAAGGGCGCGCCGACTTTGTCCAGCGGGCCGCGGGCGATGGCGACCACCGGGCCGAGCTTGCGGCCGAAGGCCTTGGCCAGGGAGGTGGCTTTTCCGCGCGCGTCGTCGGCGGCGGCCGACATCAGCTGGGTATTCAGCTCGTCGCCGTCGGTGCGGTCGAAGGTGGAGTTGATGTTGGTGATGTGGTCCATCTCGACCAGTTTGGCCATGAGCGCCGGCCACTGCGCCAGGTCGCGTACGCGCACGTTGAAGATGCGGCCGATCGAATAGTCGGGCTGCTCGCGGCCGCTGACGGAAACGGATTTCTTGTCCAGCTCGTGCGCCTCGATATCTTGCGGCTGCACGCCATGCTCGGCCAGCAGCTGGGTGATGCTGGTGCTCAGCTCCATCAGCTGGGCGGCGGCGGTTTCGGCGCTGGCATGCTGGGTGCCGGCTTCGAATTTCAGTTCGCCGATATCGGGTCGCATCCACAGCTGCGCCTTGCCGCTGGTGCTGACGAATGGGTGCGACGGCAGGCCGGGTGCTGCGGCCTGCGCGCTGCAGGTGGCGCTGGCGGCGCACAGTGCTAGCGCGGGGATGATGCGGTTCAATTTCATGCGCTCACTCCGTGACCCAGACGTACTGCATTTGCACGGCGCCGGGGCCATTCTTGAAGCGGCATTTGGCGATGCCGCTGCGCGCCGCTTCGTCCAGGCCGGCGTGGCCGGAGGATTTGACGACGGTCCCTGCGTCCGCCTTACCTTGGCTGTCGATGTTGAAGCTGAGGGTGACCGTACCGGAATGGCGCGCTGCCAGGTCGGCTTTCGGCCAGGCTGGCTTGGCGCACGATGTGAAGTCGACGACGGGGCGCGGCTTATCGGCGTCGCGCGCCGCGGCTGGCGTGGTTTGGCTGGCCAGGGCCAGCAGCATGGTGCAGGCCAGCGTTGCCGGCGAGTGAGGGGCCAATCGTTTCATGTGTGATCTCCTGTTTATTCAAGGGTCCAGACGTATTGCATCTGCTGCCAGGTGGCGATGGGTTTGCCGCGCAGTTTGGCCGGCATGAAGTTGCATTTTTCGATGCCGGTACGGGCGGCCTGGTCGAGCCCGCGGTGGCCGCTGGACTTGACGACTTTGGAGCCGATCACCTTGCCGCTTTCGGCGATGTGGTAGCTGAGCGTGACGGTGCCGGTGTGTCCCGCCTTCAGGTCGCGCTTCGGCCACAGCGGTTTGCTGCAGGTGCGGAAGTCGACGACGGCCGGCGTGCGCGGGGCGGGCAGGCTGCTTTCCTGCTGGGCGTTGGCATAGCCGGACAGGCAGGCGGCGGCCAGGCTGAAGGTGGCGATGACGGCCTTCCAGTTGCCGTGCGGCTGCTGCGGTGCGACCAGCCGGCGGATGCGCTGCGCCAGGTCGCCGCCGTCCGCGGCCAGGGCCAGGCGCTGGCTGGCGAACTGCATCTTCTCCAGTTCAGACAGGGCCAGGGCCAGGCGGCGCGGTGCGCCGGTCAGGTCGGCGGCGATGCTGTCGGCCACCAGCTCGCGTTCGTGGCGGATACGGCGCGACAGCCACCAGACGGCAGGGTGGTAGAACAGCAGGTTCTCGGCCACGTTCTGCAGCAGGTTGACCAGGAAGTCGTGGCGCCGCACATGGGCCAGCTCGTGCGCCAGCAGCGCTTCCAGCAGTTCCGGCGGCATGCGCGCCACCAGGGCGGCCGGCATCAGCACCACGGGGCGCCACCAGCCGGCGGTGATCGGGCTGGCCAGGGTTTCCACCATGCGCAGGGTGACCTCGCGCCGGATGCCGAGGCACGCGGCCATCTGCGACAGGCGCTGCTGCCAATGCGCGTTGCGGCCGCCGTTGCGACGCTGGCGCGCGATCCAGGCCAGGCCGCAGGCGCTGCGCAGCGCGAGGGCGCCGACGCAGGCCAGCCAGGCGGCGACCAGCAGGGGCAGGCGGCTGTCGATGCCGGCCAGCAGGTCGCTGTGCGGGTAAATGCCGCCGGCTTCGGCCAGCGTGAGGATTTGCAGCCTGCTTGGGCCGGGCTGCAAGGCGGCTGCGAATTCATAGGCGGGCCACAGCAGGCAGGCCAGCAGCGCGGCGCACGCCACGGCATAGCGCGCGCCGGGGCGCGATCCGCGCATCAGGCGCAACACGGCGGCGGCGACGATGCCGAGCAGGGCGCCTTGCCACAGGAAGTGAATCAGGGCCCAGCCGGCGGCGTGGATGATGTCATTCATGCGGCTTGTCCTCCTGTTTCAGCAGTTCTTCGATTTCCGCGCGCTCTTTCTTCGAGATGCCGCTTTTCAGTGCCGCCAGCACCAGCGCCTTGGCGGAGCCGGCGAAGGCGCGCTGCAGCAGGTCCTGCAGCATATTGCCCTGCATGGCCTCGCGCGCCACGGCGGGGGCGTAGATGTGCGAGCGCTGGCTCTCGTCGCGGATCAGCAGGCCCTTGCCGTGCATGATCTGCATCAGGCGCAGCACGGCGCCGTACGCCAGGTCCGGCTTCCCGGCCAGCATGGCCTCGTGCACCTGTTTGGCGGTGGCGCTGCCGAGCGGCCAGATCGCTTGCAGCAGTTCCAGCTCGGCTGGAGTGGGTTTCGGAATGCTAGCCATGTTTATTTCCTTATAACGTTTTGAGTAGAATAGCCTGTCTAGACAGAGTTGTATACTTTGCTGGCTTCCCTGTGGCGAAATATAGACAGACCTGTCTATATATTCAAAATGCATATAGGTCTGAGTTTTAATTAGTTTCAGAAATGAAAGGCTGGCGTTATAGTTGCCTCATGAAAACGCCAGTTGTCCACCGCCGCCACACCATCTACATGCTCTGCATGGCGCAGAACATGTGCCGCTGTTAAGCAACCCTCCCCGCAATTCCGCAATACCGCAAGCCTCGGCCGCCACGTGCAGCCAGGGCGTCGTACACCCGAAGAAGGAAGACCATGATCAAGCCGTTGAGCATTACCCTGGCCATCGCCGCCGCATTCCCGCCAGTCGCCGTCGCCCAGGAAGAACTGACCCGTGTAGTCGTTACCGGTTCCAACATCCGCACCAGCCAGAAGGAAGGCGCCAGCGCCGTGCAGGTACTGACTGCCAAAGAACTGGCGGCGACCGGCAAGGTGACCGTGTCCGATATCTTGCGCACCATTTCCGCCAACAGCGGCAACAGCTACAACGAGCAGTACACCGGCTCCTTCTCGGCCGGCACCTCGGGCCTGTCGCTGCGCGGCCTGGGCCAGAAGAACACCCTGATCCTGGTGAACGGCAAGCGCGTCTCGCCTTACGCCACGGCGCAGAACCTGCAGGAAGTGTTCGTCGACCTGAACTCGCTGCCGATGGCTGCGGTGCAGCGCATTGAAGTGCTGAAGGATGGCGCCTCGTCCGTCTACGGTTCGGATGCGGTGGCCGGCGTGGTCAACATCATCCTGTACAAGGAATTCACCGGCACCGAAGTGAGCGCGCAAGTGGGCTCCTCGACCGAAGGCACCGGCCAGGTTGAGCGCAGCTTTGCGCTGCAGACCGGCTTTGGCAGCCTGGATGAAAAAGGCTGGAACGTGGTGTTCTCGATCGACGGCCAGAAGCGCGACAAGCTGCAGCAGAGCGATGTGCCCTGGCTGCGCGACAGCGACTTCCGCGGCAACGCCAACGGCACGCTGGGCTGGGTGCCGACCAATTACTACGGCACCTCCGACCCGACCAAGCTGCTGGGCGGCGTGCAAGGCCCGCTGCAGGTCAAGAACTACGGCGACATCACCCCGGGCAAGAGCGGCAGCGTGCTGGCCTACAACGCGGCCGACTACCGCACCCTGATCCCGGGCGTGGAGCGCTTGCACACCTCCGTGCGCGGCAACCTGAAAATCAACGACAACACCGAAGCCTATGCGGAAGCGCTGTACGGCTATTCCTGGGCCGGGCAAACCTTCGGCGCGCCGCTGACCGTGGGCAGCGGCCTGCGCGCCTGGAACAATGCCAAGCAGGCGCTGGACAACATCAACGTGGTGCTGCCGGTGGGCCACCCGAACAACAGCACCAATGCGCCGCAGCCTTTCACCGCCACCCTGTTCGACCTGGGGGCGCGCCAGAAGCAGGACAAGGTGGACTTCTACCGCGCCCTGACCGGCGTCAAAGGCAGCTGGAACGGCTGGGACTACGACGCGTCCATCGCCCGCTCCGGCAGCAAGATGAAGGAAACCGTGCAGAACTTCGTCAACCGCTACGAGTTCGAGAAAGTGCTGGCCGAAGGCAGCTACAACTTCGCCGACCAGTCCAAGAACAGCGAAGCGGTACGCAACCGCCTGCGCCTGTCCACCCTGCGTCCGGCCGAATCGACCCTGACCGTGGCCGACTTCAACGCCTCGACCGAACTGGCGCAGCTGCCGGCCGGCGCGCTGGGCTTCGCTTTCGGCGGCCAGTGGCGCCAGGAAGAGATGGATTCGAACACCTCGAGCGCCGTGCTGTCCGGCACCGAGCTGCGTCCGGCCATCAACATCATCAAAGGCAAGCGCGAAGTCACGGCGGCCTTCGCCGAGTTCAACGTGCCGGTCGTGAAAGACCTGACCGTCAACCTGGCCGGGCGCGCCGACCGCTACAGCGACTTCGGATCCGCCTTCTCGCCGAAAGCCAGCGTGCGTTACCAGGCTGCCCCATGGCTGCTGCTGCGCAGCACCGTGTCGCGCGGCTTCCGCGCGCCGTCGCTGCCGGAGATCACCAACTCGACTTCGGTCAGCTACGGCTCCGTGATCGACAAGCTGGACCCGGTCACCCCGACCCAGCCGCGCGGCATCACCAACATCACCATCGCCAACACCGAGCTGTCGCCTGAGCGTTCCAACAACTTCAACTTCGGTTTCGTGGTGGCGCCATCGTCCAACAGCAGCGTGGGTGTGGACCTGTACCGCATCCGCACCAAGGGCGTGATCGGCACCGAGAGCGCCGACACCATCCTGGCCAACGAGAAGACCAGCCCGGAGAAAGTGGTGCGCGACGCGCAGGGCCGCATCCTGACCCTGTACCGCCAGTACGCCAACCAGGGCGAGCGCGTGGCCAGCGGCATCGATATCGACCTGCGCCACAAGCTGCCGAAGACCGCCTACGGCAACTTCATCCTGAATGCGCAGATCAGCCGCGTGTTCAAGTTCGAGCAGCCGCTGTCGAACGGCGCCGCGCTGACCAACGGCGCCGGCACCAACTACTTCGGCTCGATCCCGAAATGGCGCGGCACCACCAGCGCCACCTGGGAGCTGGGCCAGTGGAGCACCAACGCTGCATGGAATTTCGTCGACGGCTACGAGCAGACCACCCGTCCGGGCGAGCGCGTGAAACCGGTGGCCACGGTGGACCTGAACGTCGGCTACAAGATCAGCGCCGCCACCAGCGTCAACCTGATCGTGACCAACCTGTTCGACCGCAAACCGTCGTGGGACAGCTCGTTCGCCTTCTTCGACTACACGCAAGCCGACCCGCGCGGCCGCTTCGCGTCAGTCAAGCTCAATCACAAGTTTTAACGATTGAGGCGCGGTAGCTGCTGGGCGTGAGCCCCATCCGCTCGCGGAAGGCGGTGGCGAAATTGCCGGCATTGGCAAAGCCCAGCAGCAGCGCGATGTCCTGCACCTCCATATCCGTTTCGCGCAGCAGCTGCATGCCGCGCTGGATGCGCGCTTCGCGGATATAGGCAAACACCGTCATGCCGGTGTGGGTGCGGAACAGCTGGTTGAGCTTTTCGCGGTAGGTGCCCACGCTGGCGGCGATTTCCGCCAGGCCGGGCAGGGCGGCCAGGTTGTCGTAGATCAGGCGCTTGGCCGCATTCACGATGACCGATTCGGTATCTTCCGCGTCCGCCGGCGGCGCTTCCTGCGGCGGGCGGCGCATCAGATTCAGGTGCACGTGGATGCGCGCCGCCAGTTCGCCAGGCATGAAAGGCTTGGTGACAAAGTCCACGCCGCCGATCTGCAAACCCATGATGCGGTCCTCCACCGCCTCCGTCCCGCTCAGGAAAATGATCGGGATATCGCGCGTGGCGGGATTGGCCTTCAGCAAACGGCAGCAGGTGTAGCCGTCCATATTCGGCATGCGCACGTCCAGCAGGATCAGGTCCGGCTGGCCCGACAGGGCCAACTGGTAGCCCTGCTCGCCATTGAATGCCACCGACACGCGGTACGGCATCTCGCTCAACAAATCCACAAGCATACGCTGCTCAAACGCGGAATCGTCCACGATGAGGATATTGCGCACTTGAGCGTCGCTGGTCAGGTACATGGGTCGTTTTGTGGTGAAGCTGTGTTGCATATTATGCCCACGTTTGCGGAAAAAGTTGCGGATTTCACATCTGGCAAAGGCGCTGTCGCCTGCGGCAAAAGTCCAGTGTGACATTCCCACGCCGGATGCAAAGAAGATAGCGAAGTAGCTTGCAAGAGTGATTTTTGGAGAGTCTTTTCGGGGTGTTTTCGGGGTTCAATTGAGTCCTGAAGCATTCAACTGGTTAAATTAAAAACCGACTGTCTAGGAGGCAACATGAAACATACCGACTTTGGCCAAATGCCCTGCCCGATCGCACGCAGCCTCGGCAAGGTAGGCGAGTGGTGGAGCATCCTGATCCTGCGCGATGCATTCTATGGCCTGACCCGCTTCGATGAATTTGAGAAGAGCCTGAAGATTGCGCCGAACATGCTGACCCGCCGCCTGGCAGGCCTGGTCGAGGGTGGCCTGATGGAGCGTCGCCAGTACAGCACCCGTCCGCCGCGCTACGAGTACATCCTGACCAAGGCCGGGCGCGACTTCAAGCCAGTGCTGCTGGCCTTCATCGCCTGGGGCAATGAACACCTGTCGCCGGAAGGCGCCAGCCTGCTGGTGGTGAGCCGCGAAACGGGCAAGCCGGCCGACCAGGTGCTGGTCGACGCCAACAGCGGCCTGGCCATCAATGACGAGGACTATATGTTCGCGCCCGGCCCGGCTGCGCCGGAAGTAATGCGCAACCGCATCAACGAGGCCAGCCGCCGCATGCCGAACTAAGCCGAACCCGGCGCCACCATCCAACGGCAGCTTCCAGCCCCGCGCTGGCGCTGCCGTTGTTGCGTAAACGAAGCGTGTGACCGTTGCCGTCCATCCCTGCCTAGAATGTTTTTTCTGACAAGGAGGATGCGATGAACAAATTCATGCGGGTAACCCTGCTGTCCGCCGCGCTTGGCGCGGGCAGCGCCTGGGCGCAGGACCTGGGCAAGGCCGACCAGAAACTGCTGTCCGACCTGGCGATCGCCAATATGGCCGAAGTCGAGCACGCCCGGGCGGCGCTGCAGAAGTCGCAGAGCGAGCGCGTCAAGTCCTTCGCCCAGCAGATGGTCGATGACCATACCAAGGGCCTGGAAGAGGTGCGCAAAGTCGCGGCCGCGCGCAACGTCACGCTGCCGACCGAACTGGACGCCAAGCACAAAGCCATGGCCAGCCGCCTCGACAAGCTGTCGGGCGAGCGCTTTGACCGTGCCTATATGGAGCATGCCGGCGTGGCCGCGCACAAGGAGGCGCACCAGCTGGTGTCCAAGGCTGCCGCGTCGGCCCAGGACAGTGAAGTGAAGGCCCTGGCCAGCCGCCTGCAGCCGACCATCCACCAGCACCTGAACAATGCCCAGCAATTGCAGGCGGCCATGCAGGGCGGCACCACGGCAGGCAGCAGCGGCACGCAGGGCAGCAGTGGCAGCACGGCGACCGACGAGGCCAGCAGCCGCGCCAGTGGCAGCACCGGCGGCAACAAGCCGGACAGCGGCAGCCGCCAGCAAAACAAGCCCGATAGCAAGACGGATAGCAAGACCGACAACAAACCCGGGAATACGTCGGAACGCCGTTAATCGCCTCAGCGCAACTTAAGCTACTTGATCAGCAAAAAGTCCGGTCGTGCGGTATGATTCTTTGCTGCAACACCTATTTCAAGGATATCAAGTAGTGGATTTGTTTGCGCTCGATGACGAGCTGGCCCAGTGGGAAGCCGATTTACCGCACGCCGAAGGGGAACACCGGCTGGCGCTGCTGTCCCGCCTGGCCTGGCATTTGCGCCAGCGCGATACGGCGCGCGCGGCGCAACTTGCTGAAGAAGCAAGGCCGCTGGCCTTCCTGCTGCCGGTGGCCGAACGGCGCGTGCTGGTGGCGCGCTGGGACCTGGTGCGAGCCGAGGCGCACTGGCTGGCCGGCGAACTCGATGCGGCCGCCATCCTGGCCGAACAGGCCATGCTGGAATTCGCGCGCCACCACGACCGCCTGGGCGCGGCCGACAGCCACGGGCTGCTGGCCTGGATCGCGGTCGACCGCGGCGATTCGGCCGGTTGCGACAATGAACTGGCGCTGGCCATTGCCGACGCGCGCGCAGCGGGCGACGCCATGCGCGTGGATATCTATGAAAGCCTGGCGGCGCTGTTCAGCGTATTCCGCAACGCGGCGGCCGCCAACGAGCGCTGGAGCAAACGCTTCAGCAGTGCGCTGGCCGGCAAGCATCCGGCCGTGGTCGGTTCGATTTCCGACTACCTGGGTACGGCCGCGTTCCAGGCGGCCGAGTTCGGGCGCGCCATCAGCCACCTGATGGCCGGCTTCGAATCGGCCCGCATTTCGGGCCAGCTGCGGCGCGCCATCATCCTCGCCACCAACATCGGCAACGCCTTCACGCGCCTGAATGCGCACGACGCCGCGCTGGAATGGATGCAGCGCGGCCTGGAGCTGGCGCGCCCGACCGGCTGGCCGATGTGCATCGGCCTGTGCCAGATGCAGACGGCGGAAACGCTGCGCCACCTGGGCCAGCGCCAGGCCGCCAAAGGCTTGCTGCGCGATGCGCTGCAGATGCTGGCACCCTTGTCCGGCTCGCGCGCATTTGTCATGGCGCTCGAATACCAGGGCGACCTGGCGCTCGACCTGGGCGACCACGCGGCGGCGCTGGCCAGTTTCCGCGAACTGGAGCTGCGCGGCCACGCGCTGGCGCAGAACGATTTCCACAGCTGCGCGCGGCGCGGCCAGGCGCATGCGCTGGCCGGGCTGGGCCAGATGGAACAGGCGCAAGCCGCCGCGCAATCGGCGCTGGCGCTGGCGCGCGAGCTGAATGATCCGTTCAGCCAGATGGCGGCCTTGCGCGTGCTGGCCGATATCCATGCCGGCGATTCGCTGGCGGTGCTGGAGTACCTGCGCGAGGCGCTTGCCATCACGGCCAATATCGACGGCTATATCGTACCGGGCGAGCTGCTCGACACGGTGGCGCGCGAGTACGCGGCGCTGGGCAACTTCGAACGCGCCTATGAATTCTCGGTGCAGGCCAATGCCGCGCGCGACCGCACCCACAGCCAGGAGGCCACCAACCGCGCCGTGGCCATGCAGGTGCAGCACCAGACCGAGCGCGCGCAGACGGAGGGCGAGCACCAC
This sequence comes from Pseudoduganella sp., assembly GCF_041914865.1. NCBI lineage: Bacteria > Pseudomonadati > Pseudomonadota > Betaproteobacteria > Burkholderiales > Oxalobacteraceae > Pseudoduganella > Pseudoduganella sp. The sequence continues at coordinate 37,236 of NZ_JAYSCO010000004.1, forward strand.
CGCCAGCTGGCGGCAGCCGAAGCGCGGCGTGCCGAAGTGCTGGCGCAGACCAGCGCGACGCTGAGCCACCTGTCGGCCATCGGCCAGGAAATCACGGCGCAGCTGGATGCGTCGGCCGTGTTCCGCGCGCTCGACCGGCATGTGCATAGCCTGCTCGACTCGACCCACTTCTCCGTCTTCCTGCTCGAGCCGGGCGGCGATTCGCTGGTGTGCGCCTTTGGCGTGGAGGTCGGCCTGCCCCTGCCGGCGACGCGCATCGCGCTGTCCGACCCCCACTTCAATACGGCGCGCTGCGTGCGCGAGCGCAGCGAGATCCTGATCGAAATTGAGGACAAGTCCGATACGCCGAACCTGATCCCAGGCACCCTGCCGACCCTGACGCTGCTGTTTGCGCCGCTCACCATCGGCGAGCGCGTGCTGGGCGTGATGACGGTGCAATCGATGCTGCCGCGCGCCTACGGCGAGCGCGAGCGCCTGATCTTCCGCACCCTGTGCGCCTATGGCGCCATCGCGCTGGACAATGCGGCGGCGCAGGCGCAGCTGCTGGAAAAGAACCTGGAGCTGGAACGCGCCTACAAGGCGCTGGAAGACGTCAGCCTGACCGACCAGCTGACCGGCCTGCGCAACCGCCGCTTCTTCCTGCAGCACGTGGAGTCGGACGTCGCGCTCAGCCTGCGCGCCTACGACGACCCGGCGGCGCCGGCGGCTAACGACCGCGACCTGGTGTTCTACATGGTCGACCTGGACCACTTCAAGGAAGTCAACGACCGCCACGGCCACGCGGCGGGCGACTCGGTGCTGGTGCAGATGAAGGACCGCCTGCGCGAAGTGTTCCGCGAATCGGACTACCTGGTGCGCTGGGGCGGGGAGGAATTCCTGGTGCTGGCGCGCGCCACCGACCGCAGCGAAGCGCACGTGGTGGCGGAACGCATCCGCCAGGCCGTGTCGGCGCGCGATTTCGTGCTGCCGGACGGCACGCGGCTGGAGCGCACCTGCTCGATCGGCTTTGCCTGCTACCCCTTCCTGCCGGCGCAACCGCGCCTGATGTCGTGGTCGCAGGTGGTGGAGCTGGCCGACGTCGGCCTGTACATCTCCAAGCATTCGGGGCGCGATGCCTGGACCGCGGTGTACGCCACCGAGGCCGCGCAGCCGGCGGAGCTGTTCGCGCGCCTGGTGCACCAGTTGTCCGCCTGCGTCGACAGCGGCGAGGCGCGCATCGTGACCAGCCTGGGGGAGCGGTCTATAATTTGTCCATGAGCATACATCGCTGTTCCTGGGCCAATCCAAACAATCCGCGCTACATCGCCTACCACGACCAGGAGTGGGGCGTCCCGTGCCGCGACGAGCTGCGCCTGTTCGAGATGCTGAACCTGGAAGGCGCGCAGGCGGGCCTGAGCTGGGAAACCATCCTGAATAAACGCGAGAACTACCGCGCCGCTTTTGACGGCTGGGATGCGCGCAAGATCGCGGCGTACGATGAGCACAAGGTGGCCGAGCTGCTGGCGAATCCGGGCATCGTGCGCAATCGCCTGAAGGTGAATGCGGTGGTGACCAATGCGCGCGCCTATCTGCGCTTGCTGGAGGAGGGCGGCAGCCTGTCCGCGCTGCTGTGGGGCTATGTGGGCGGCAAACCTGTGGTCAACCGCATCGTCGCGCAGGGCGACCGTCCGGCGCGCACCGAGCTGTCGGACCGCATTTCCAAGGACCTGTCCAAGCGCGGCTTCAAGTTCGTCGGCTCGACGATTATTTACGCCTACATGCAGGGCATCGGGATGGTGAATGACCACGACCTGGCCTGCTTCCGCCACCAGGAGTGCCAGCACGGTGGCTGATTCGCGCCACGTCGTGCTCGACACCGCATTCGGCAGCGGCGAGCAGTTCCTCGCAAGCGTCGCCCGCCACCGTGCCGGGCAAACCGTCCCCGCGTCCGCAGACGGCCCAGCCTGCGCTGCCGGCGCCGCTGGACCCGCGCCTGGCGCGGAAAGCCACCTGCATTACCTGGCAATCACCCCCGCGATCCCCGAGTGGACTGCGTTGCCTGCGCTGGCGGGCGCCGTGCCCGCGCTGGGCGCGCAGTGGCCGCTGGACGTGCCCGGCCTGCACCGCCTGCACCTGCCGCACGAACGCATGACGCTCGACCTGCTGGCCGGCCCGGCCGAGGCCTGGCTGCCCGAGATCGTGGCGCGCGTCGATGCATTCATCGTCCCGGCGCCGCTCGACCAGATCCGCGCCTTGCAGCGCCTCGCAACGCCAGCCGCCACGCTGCGCATCCATCAGCCAGACGAAGCGGCATTGCGCAGCCTGCGCGCCGCCGGCTTCAGCCCCGCCGGCGACGCCAGCGCGCAAGGCTGGCAGCACTTCGCCTACACCAGCCGCAAGCCGCAGCCACCGCGCGCGCCGGCGCCGGAACGGCGCGCCATCGTGATCGGCGCCGGCGTGGCGGGAAGCGCGGCCTGCGAACGCCTCGCCGCACGCGGCTGGCAAGTGACGCTGATCGAACGCCACGCCAGCCCGGCGCAGGAAGCTTCCGGCAACGTCGCCGGCATTTTCATGCCACTGCTGTCGAAAGACGACAATATCCCGACCCGCCTGACGCGCGCGGCCTACCTGTACGCCCAGCGCGCATGGCAGCACCTCGGCGGCATCGACCCGAATGCCCCCGGCCCGGATTCCGGCCCGGAAGCCGTCGCCGCTGGCGAACCGCATGCTGCCGGCCCGCCTGCGCCGGCCACGATTCGCGGCCACCAATGCGGCGTACTGCAACTGGCGCGCGACGCCGGCCACGCGCAGTTGCAGAAGGAAGTCGTCGACACCTGGCGCTACCCCGAACAATACGTGCGCTGGCTGGACGCACAGCAGGCCAGCGCCATGCTCGGCGCCCCCACGCCATACGGCGCCTGGCACTTCCCGCTGGGTGGCTGGGCCACCCCCGCCACCGCCTGCCGCGCCATGCTGCAAGCCTGCGGCGACCGGCTGCAGCGCATCTTCCACAGCGAAGCGCTGCGCATCGAGCGCACGGACAGCGGCGCGTGGCAGGTGCTGGACGCGGCCGGACGCGTGCTGGCCAGCGCACCGACCGTGATCCTGGCCAACGGTGCCGGTGCCACCGGCTTGCAGCAGGCCAGCGACCTGCCGCTATACACCATGCGCGGCCAGGTCACCCACCTGCGGGAAGGCAGTTTCCCCAGCCTGCAGCTGGTGGTCTGCCGCGAGGCTTACATGACGCCGCCGGTCGACGGCACCATCTGCGTCGGCGCCACTTATGACAAGAGCGACGACCGCCAGCTGTGGCAAGCGAGCCAGGACGAAAACCTGCTGCGCGCCGAGGAAATCCTTGGCGCCGCCGCCGTGGCGCCGGGCCGGTCGCTGCAAGGCCGGGTAGGTTTCCGCACCATGGCGCCCGACCGCCTGCCCCTGGTCGGTGCGCTGCCCGACAGCGGCGCCGCAGGCCGCGCCGAACGCCTGCGCGACCTGGCGCGCCAGCCCGGCCTGTACGCACTGCTCGGCTACGCCAGCCGGGGCCTGATCTGGGCCCCGCTGGCAGCGGAAATCCTGGCCTGTCAACTGGAAGATGAACCGCTTCCCATCGAAGCAACACTGGCCGCCGCACTCGATCCGGGACGCTTCCTGCTCAAGCAGCGACGCAAGCTATAATGGCCTCCTATCCCACAGCTGGAGAATCCATGGAAGACCGCGCCGGCTCGCCCGAGCTGTTCATGTTCCTCGCCTCCACGGTGCATGACATGAAAAATTCCATCAGCGTGCTGACCGGCACGCTGGAGAACCTGCTTGTGCAGGCCGGGGATAGCGCGCAAGACAATCCAGCCTACCCGCAGATGGCGCAGATGCTGTACCAGACCAAGCGCCTGAACGACCACCTGATCCAGCTGCTAGCGCTCTACAAGGAAGTGGGGCGCCCCGACTACCCCTTCGACCCGACCCCGGTGCAGGTGAGCGAACTGGTGGACCAGCTGGCGGCCCAGCAGCGCGTCCTGCTGCAATCGAAAGGCATCCGCCTCACGACCGAATTCCCGCCCGACCTGATCTGGACGCTGGACGAAGACCTGGTCCTTGGCCTGCTGGCGCACGCCATCAACAACGCCGTGCGCTACACGCGCGACCAGATCGCGCTCACCATCCGCGAGCAGGACGGCTTCATGGAAGTGCGGGTGGAGGACAACGGCGCCGGCTTCCCGCCGGCCATGCTGCAGGCCGGCCAGGTGGTAGGGCAGGGCATCAACTTCCTCACCAACAGCAGCGGCCTTGGCCTGTACTTCGCCAGCGAAGTGGCCAAATCGCACAAGCACCGCCAGCGCCAGGGCAGCATCGCGCTGGAAAACGGCGGCACGCTGGGCGGCGGCTGCTTCATCCTGCGCCTGCCATGAACGCGCCGCCAGCCACCACGCCGGTCGCGCCGGCGCCGGACAAAGCCAGCGGCATCAACTGGGCCGAGAAGCGCTACCTGATTGTCGACGACTTCGTCGGCGTGCGCCAGCTGCTGCGCGAAGCGCTGCGCAGCCTGGGCGCGCGCCACATCGACCAGGCGTCCAGCGGCGGCGAAGCGATCGGCCTGCTGGCGCGCATCCAGTACGACGTGATCCTGTGCGACTTCAACCTGGGCGAAGGCAAAAGCGGCCAGCACGTGCTGGAAGAGGCGCGCATCCGCGGCCTGCTGATGCCAAGCTGTGTGTGGCTGATGGTGTCCGCCGAGAAGAGCGTGGAGGCGGTGATGGGCGCCGCCGAACACCAGCCCGACGCCTACATCATCAAGCCGATTACCGAAGGCGTGCTGCTGACGCGCCTGAACCGCGCCTGGCAGAAGAAGCAGATCTTCCAGGAGATCGACCAGGCTTATCTGGAAAAGGATTACCTGCGCGCCGCCAAGCTGTGCGAAGCCGCCGCCGCGCGCAACAAGCTGCACGAGGTGGACCTGCTGCGCATGCGCGCCACCCTGCTGCTGAAGGCGGGCGAGCCGGAGCAGGCGCGCGCCGTGTATGAGAAGGTGCTGCAGGAGCGCGACTTCAACTGGGCCCGCACCGGCGTCGGCAAGATCCGCATGGCCAACGGCGACCACGAAGCCGCGCGCCAGATGTTCCAGGGCGTGATCGCGGAAAACCGCTTCTACCTGGACGCCTACGACCAGCTGGCCAAATCGCTGCAGAACATGGGCCGCCTGCAGGAGTCGTGCGACGTGCTGGAGCGCGCCGCCAAGCTCTCGCCCAACTCGGTGCCGCGCCAGCGCGCGCTGGGCGTGACGGCGCTCAAGCTGGGCAATATCGCGCTGGCGGAAAAGGCCTTCCGCAAATGCCTGCAGATCGGCGAATACTCGATCATGAAAACGGTGGACGCCTATTTCGGCCTGGCGCGCGTGCTGGGGCAGAAGAACGATCCGAAGGAAGCCTTGCTGCTGCTGGCTGCGGCCCAGCGCGACTTCTCCGGCCGCATGATCGAATTGCGCTCCAAGATCACCGAGGGCCTGGTCTACCATGAAAGCGGCGATTACCGCCGCGCGCGCAAATCCGGCGACGAGCTGGAAGAGATGCTGAGCGGCGAGCGCGAACGCCCCGATACGCCGACCTGCCTGGAAATGGCGACCCTGCTGTTCGCCGTCGGCGTGAAGGATGCGCCGGTCGAGCTGCTGTGCTACGTGGTGCGCAACAACGACGACAACATCGTGCTGCACGACGAGGTGCAGCGCATCTTCGACAAGGCGCGCATGGGCGACGAAGGGGCGGCCCTGATCCAGTCGGCGCGCAAGGAAGCGTCGGAGATGATGAACAAGGGCGTGCTGCTATGGAAGACCAACAAGCTGCCGGAGGCGGTGGCCTGGATGCGCGAAGCGCGCAAGAGCCTGCCGGACAATATGCGCATCCTGTTCAACTCCGCGCAGATCCTGATCTCCCATATGCAGGCCAAGGGCTACGACGAGGCCCTGATGACGGAAGCGAACGATGTGCTGATGCACGTCGACCGCATCGCACCGGGCCAGCAGCGCTTTGCCCAGTTGATCGAGCAGTTGCAGAAGTTGATACCGGGCCGGATGTCGGCGGAGGAAATCGAAGCCGAGCTGTCGGCCGCCCTGAAAGTTGACCACGACGAGGAGTGATCCATGCGCGATATCGCCAAAGAGGTCTATAACAAGATGAAGGTAGGGGCTGCGGCCTGGATCCGTCCAGTCAGCGCCAAGGGCGACACCCTTGAATCGTTCCAGGCCGCGCACGATGCCGCCAAGGCCCTGGAAGAAGAAGGCTTGATCAATATCATGAAGGTCCAGCGCGATGAGGATGGCCTGATCGAAGCCATCCGCATCCAGAAACTCAATTAAGGCTTGGGCGCCTTCGGGGCGCGCTTGGTCGCTGGCTTGCGTGCCGCCGGTTTGGCGGCAGGCTTGCTGGCGTCGTGCGCGGCGCCGTTCTTGGCCGCCGCCGGCTTGGCTGCGGGGTCGGCCGCCATCGCCGTATTCACCGCCTGCGTGAACTGCTCCTGCAGCAGGTTCCACCACGCGGCCGGGTTGGCCATCTGGTTGGCGGCAGCGCTGGCCGCATCCGCACCGGCGGCCGGCTTCGGCTCGGCGGCCGGCTTGGCTTCGGGCGCCGGTTTGGCAGCGTCGGCCGGCGCTTCGGCCGGCTTGGCCGCTTTCGGCTTGTCCAGGTGGGCGAACGGATCGTTGTGCGGCGCCTGCTGCACGGCGGCCGCCAGCGACTGGCCCATCGACTTCAGCGCGGCGATGGTGCCGCGCTGTACCTCCAGCGCCTGGATGCTGGAACGCAGCATGGTGGCGTTCAGGTTGAGCCAGGATTCGACAGCCTTCAGCTCATTGATCTTCTTGTCCAGCTCATCGACCGACAGGGTCGGCGCGGCGATGCCGGGGATGCTGATGCCCGGCACCCCCATGCTGCCCCACAGGGATTTGACGAAGTCCAGCGTATCCGTCATCACTGCAGCGCCGGGAATGTTGGGCATGTGTGGGGTGGTCATAGCGGGTCTCCAGGTTGTATCCATTTAGCGTAGCACACAGCTCTCCCAGACAGCAACGAACAGCAGTACCAGCACAGTCAGGCCAGCCGCCAGCAGCGGCGACAGGTGCAAGGGCAGGGCCAGCGCCGCCAGCACCAGCAGCAGGGCGATGCCCAGCAGGTGCGACAGCGGCGGCAGCGCGCGCGTCTGCGCCAGCCATTTGAACAGCGCCGTGCCGCACAGGAACAGCAGCGGGCCGCCGATGATGGCCGCCATCGCCGCTGCGTTGCCATGGTGCGGATGGCTCAGCACCAGCTCATCGCCCACTGCGCCGACGATGATGCCGGCCACGATCGGGATGTGCAGGTAGGTATAGCTGTTGCGCGCATGGCGGCCCGGCGTGGCGGAATGCACGATGCGGTGGTGGCCCTGTTCCAGGCCGTGGTCGAAATACAGCCACCACATCAGGATGGTGCCCAGCACCGCCAGCAGGAAGGCGCCCACGGTGGCGCTGTCGAACGGCAGCTCGGCGAAGGTGGCGCCGGTCACCAGCAGCGACTCGCCGAGCGCGATGATGATGAACAGCGCGCAGCGTTCGGCCATATGGCTGCCGTCCACGTTCCAGTCGGCCATGGTGGAGCGCTGCAGGCCCGGCACGTAATACAGCAGCATGGGCGCCGCCAGGTCCACCGCCAGCGCCGCCAGCCACCAGGCCATGCGCGACTCCGGCGCCGCCAGTCCGCCCGCCACCCACAGCGCGCCGCTGGCCGTCAGCCACACGATCATGCGCATGAAATTGCGGCGCAGCGAAGGATTGTCGCCGCGGCTGCAGGCCAGCATGGCCACGGTGCGCCCCACCTGCTGCAGCAGGATGGAGGCGCCGAACAGCCAGCCCAGGTCGGTGAAGGCGCGCGGGATCGAGACCGACATCAGCAAGCCCGCCACCAGCAGCGCAAAGAGTGCGGCGCGCACCTGCTTCTTCTCCGGGTCGAACCAGTTGGTGGCCCAGACCGTGTAAATCCACACCCACCACGTGGCCATGAACAGCAGGCCGGTTTGCAGCGCGCCCTGCATATCCAGCTTCTTCAGCAGCGAATGGGACAGCTGGGTAACAGCAAACACGAACACGAGGTCGAAGAACAGCTCGACCATGCCGACCTTGCCGGAATCGGCATGGCCACGTTGGCGCAAAAGGGACATCCAGGCTCCTTGTCAAAAATTCCAGCAAATTATGCCATTGCACGGCGTGTCAGCGAAACGGCAGGCCCGCACGTTACACTAGCGCCATGACGATCGTTTCCCTGCCCCGCCACCGCCGCCGCATCCTTGCCGTATGTGCTGCCACCGTGGCCCTGCATGTCCTGACGATCAGCTGGGTCGGCGGCCGCATCGGCGCCAGCGCCGCGCAGCGCGAAGCCAACGAGGGCATCATCAATGCCGAATTGCGCCTGGCGCCGCCGTCCGCCGCCGCGCCGCAGGCCGCGCCCGAGGCGCCGCCTGCCGCCGTCCCCAAGCCCAAGACCAAGCCGCGCAAGCCACAGCCCGCGCCGGCACCGGCGGCGGACGCCGCTGCGCCCGCCGAACCGGCGCCTGCCGAGCCGGCGCCAATGCCGGCCAGCGAGCCGGCCGCCGCCGCCCCGGTCGATCCGGCCCCGGTCGCCCAGGCTGGCGCCGCGCCGGTGCCGGCCGACGTAGAATCGGCCCAGCCGGCCCCGGTCGCGCAGCAGGAAGGCCCGGCCAGCACGCGGCGCTGGAAGGTGGAACTGCCGCCCTCGGCCAGGCTGGAAATGGACGTGCGGCGCAAAGATGCCGACGGCACCAACTGGAGCGGCTCCGCCACCATCAGCTGGAAGCAGGACGGCATGTCCTACCAGGTGCAGCAGGAAGTGGGCGTCAGCCTGCTGCTGGCCCGCTTCAACCTGATGGAAGTGGGCAGCGAAGGCACGATCGACGATTACGGCCTGGCGCCGTCCCGGTTCACCGAGAAGCGCCGCAACCGCGCCGCGACCGCCACCCACTTCAACCAGCAGGAGCAGAAGATCACCTTCTCCGCCAGCGAACACACGGTGCCGCTGCTGTCCGGCGCCCAGGACCGCGCCTCGGTGCTGTTCCAGCTGGCCGGCATCGGCCGCGCCGACGCCAACCAGTACGGCCAGGACATCGACATCCTGGTCGGCGAAGACCGCAAGGCGCAGATCTACCGCTTCCAGCTGGTGGGCGAAGACGCGCTGGAAACGCGCCTGGGCAAGCTGGTGACCTGGCACCTGGTGCGCCCACCGCGCCCGGGCAGCTACAACGCCAAGCTGGAAATCTGGATTGCCCCCAGCCTGGACTGGTACCCGGTCCAGATCCGCAACACGGAAGCCAATGGCGCCATCACCACGCAAACCGTCACCCGCATCACCAAGTAAGGAAGCAAAGCTATGCGCAGAATCCTGACGATCCCCGCCCTGGCCCTGGCCCTCGCCACCGCCCATGCCGCCGCCGTCGACTATCCGGTGGCCAAGCGCGCCACCAGCCTGCCGCCATCGGCCGAACTAAGCTACTCGGTACGCGGCAGCAACCACGGCATCCCCCTGCTGGGCAGCGGCACCATCAGCTGGCACCAGGCCGACGGCAAGTACACGCTGCTGACCGAAGCGCGCTCCGCCCTGTTCGGCAAGGTGCTGGAACACCGCAGCGAAGGCACGCACGACGACTACGGCCTGGCGCCCGCCAGCTATTATGAAAAGCGCATCCGCAAAGACCCCACCACCACCCGCTTCGACCGCAGCGCCCAGCGCATCCAGTTCGAAGACGGCAAGACCAGCTATCCCATCCGCGGCGGCGAGCAGGACCGCAGCAGCGTGACCTGGCAGCTGGCCGCCCTGGCGCGCGCCACCCCCGACAAGTTCAAGCCCGGCAGCGAATGGAGCTTCCTGGTGGCCGGCCGGCGTGACGCCGACGTCTGGACCTTCCGCGTGATCGGCAGCGAAACCATGGACAGCGCGCTCGGCGACCTCAAGGTGCTGCACTTCAGCCGCAAGCCGGTCGGCAGCCACGAACAGCAGGTCGACCTGTGGCTGGCCCCCGGCCTCGACTGGTACCCGGCCCGCATCCGCTTCAAGGAAGAGAACGGTGATTCCTTTGAGCAAGTCCTGGAAAAAGTCAACCGCAAATAGCCACACCCCGCCTGTTATACTGACGCCCCAGCCGGAAGTTGCTCAAAAAATGGGGACGTACCCCATTTAAATGATTCTCTTAAATGGGGTACGTCCCCATTTTTTGAGCAGCTTCCGGTGCATGTTGATGGAGTGTAATGATTGACTTAATGGCAAGTGCGGCCCTGGCCGACACCAACCCGACTGAGCAAGAGCAGCAGGATGCCCTGCAGGCCCACTTCCAGCCCCACATTTCCGCCGACGAGATCGAGCAGGTCTACCACCTGAAGCGCGCCCAGCCGCTGCTGCAGGTGTTTACCGCCTTGTTCCACGGTGGCTTCGAGGGGGTGCTGGTGCGCCTGCTGGTCCTGCGCGAACTTGCCAACGACACAACTTCCTCGGCGTTTTCGCGCGCGGATATCAACACGCGCCTGGCCTATTTGTTGCCGGAAAGCCTGGAAACCGTGCTGAACCGCCTGCGCAGCAATGGCCTGCTGGCCTGGGATGCGCAGCAGTCCGTCTACCGCGTGACGCCGATGGCGCGCAATGTGCTGGCCGCCATCGACAGCCTGCTGGCCCTGGCCGCACCCGAGGACGATGCCGAAATGGGCTTCCTGCTGTCGCAGGTGGCCGGCGCGCAGGCCGTGGGCGGCGTCACCACCGAGCAGCTGCAGCACCTGCTGGGCCGCCTGGTCGACCTGACCGAAGAATTCCGCGACGCCATCGCGTCCGGCTCCGAATTCCGCCTGCGCGAGTCGCAGGCCAAGTGGCACCAGGCCTGCGACTGGGTCGAAAAGGGCTCCGAGATCCTGCGTGCCATTACCACCGATGAAAACGCGGACAGCGCCACCCACCGCGCCGCGCAGGCGATCGGCCGCGCCCAGTCGCAGCTGCTGAACATGCAGGGCATGTTCTCGCGCGCGCTGAACCAGATCGAGCGCCAGCGCGTGCACCTGGGCCAATCCGGCCTGTCCACCACCGATATCAAACGCTGGCTGCTGGCCCATGAGGACCTGGCTTCGCTGGCGGAAGACGCGATCGACCAGCCGGTGAAACCGCTGTTCATCACCCCGGCCGAAATGATCGACGTCGCCGAAACCGAATTGATGACCGAACGACCGAACGCCCTTGTAAACGGCCTGCCTGCCGGCCAGGATGCCCCGACCACGATCAACGACAGCCCTGCCATGCAGAAGGAACTGGACGACTGGCTGGCGCGCCTGTCCGACTTCGCGCAGCTGAACAACTTCCCGGCCGTGGCCGAAGGCTCGCCGCGCGAGGTGAAGGTGCACGAGGCGCTGCTGCCGGCCTCCTTCGCGCTGGCGTCCTACCGCGCTTCCATGCTGCCGCTGCTGGGCGACGAGGCCGAAGCCTCGATGCAGGGCACCACCGCCGAACTGGCGCGCCTGCCGGTGCGCTTCGCGCCGCAGGATGAAATGGTGCAGCTGCCGGACCTGGAGATCGCCGCCATGTCCCTGGCCGCGCTCACCCTCGAACTAGAAGACAAGAAAGAAAGCGGCAAGCCAGATGAGTGACGATTCCCAAATCCTGATTGCGCGCCTGATGGCGCATCAGACCCTGCGCCGCGACGACAAGATGGTCAAGCGCGCGCTGTCGGACGAGCATTTCCGCGCCGAAGTCGATGCGCGCCTGACCGCCTGCGGCATGAAGCTGCTGGACAACGTCTACGCCGACCACGTGACCCTGGCCCTGCAGCGTTCCATCGAGCCGAAAGTGTTCGGCGCCAAGGACACCTGGCAGAACAACAACTTCGGCCTGGCGCGCGATGGCGTGGCCCTGCTGGTGGTGCTGTGGGCGCTGATCATCCTGCCCAAGCGCGAGCGCCAGGAAACCCACCAGCACGCCGACGACGACCAGAACGACATGTTCGGCACCGAGAAGCCGGTGCCGCGCGCGGAAGACACCTCGATCGGCATCCCGTACAAGGCGCTGCTGGCCGACTTCGGCGACAAGCTGGGCAAGAAGACCCGCATGGATATGAACCTCGGCATCCTGTCCAAGCTCGGTTTCATCGAGCGCCGCGGCGACATCATCGTCGAAGGCCCGCTGCTGGACCTGCTGATGGATACCGACCTGCTGAAAGAGCGCATCATCAACGGCGCCCTGGCCGACGTGTTCAAGCGCGCCCCGGCGCAAATCGTGCACATCCCGCGCGAAGTGCTGGCCGCCGCCAACGACCCGGAGCCGGAGCCAGAGCAGCCCGCCGCCGCAGAAGAAACCCCAACGGAAGAATAATCGATGTTCCAAATTAAATCCCTTGAGCTGGTCCACTGGGACTATTGGCAGCGCATCAAGAACATTCCGCTGGATGCGAAGATCATCACCATCGCAGGCCAGAACGGCTCCGGCAAGACCACCTTGCTGGACGCGCTGCGCACCCTGTTCGGCCTCGATTGCTCGATGGGCCGCACCTACAAGCACTACGCGCGCCACAGCGGCCAGCAGACCGCCTGGCTGCGCGCCGTGGTCGACAACCGCCCGCAGGGCAAGCAGCTGTCCAACCGCCCGTTCCGCAGCAGCGGCTTCTTCGCCGAAGACGAAGTGACCCTGTTCTGCCAGGTGCAGAAGAACGGCGGCGACTGGAAGCGCCAGTACCTGATGCGCCCCGGTAATGTCGACATCGAAGAAGTCACCGAAGCCAACGACTGGCTCGGCGTGGAGAACTACCGCAAGCGCCTGGCCAATGCCGGCCTGTCGCAAGCCATGTCGAAAGTGCTGGCGCTGGAGCAGGGCGAGACCGACAAGCTGTGCGAATACGCGCCGCGCCAGCTGCTGGACCTGGTGTTCCAGGTGTTCGGCGACAAGGAAGTGCTGGACGCCTACGACGAAGCCAAGCGCCACCAGCGCGATACCGAAGAAGAGCTGAAGCGCTTCGAGGCAGAACTGGAAGGCTCCAAGACCAACCTGGAAGGCCTGCGCCTGCGCGTGGCCAACTACCACCAGTGGGAAACGCTGCACAAGGAACGCCGCAACCTGCAGGAAGAAGTGCTGCCATCGCTGGAATACCACGAGGCGCGCGAGAAAGCCGCCAACATCAGCAAGCAGCTGCGCGAAGCGCGCAAGCCGCTGGCGCAAGCCGACCAGCTGCTGGCCGACAAGCGCAATGAAGTGGCCAAGCAGGCCAAGGCGCTGCAGGACGCACAGCAGCAGGAAACCCTGCTGGAGCAGGAGCAGACCGCGCTGACCTCGCGCCTGAACCAGATCAACGGCAAACTGAAGCCGCTCGAATCGCTGGCCGAACAGAAAGCGCGCCTGCAGAAGCTGGCCGCCGAATCGGGCGCCGACGTGGCCGATGCCGCCGCCCAGCTGGAAGAAAAAGAAACCGCGCTGCTTAAGCTGCGCGCCCAGCGCGACGCCGTCTCCAACCGCATCGCGCAGGACAAGGCCACCATCAACGCCCTGCAGGGCAAGAGCGCCATGCCGGAGCCGGACAATGTGCGCGCCATGCGGCGCGCGCTGAACGACGCCGGCATCCCGCACGCCATGCTGTCCGACATCGTCGAAGTGACCGACCCGAAATGGCAGGGCGCGGTGGAAGGTGTGCTGGGCGGCTACGCCTCGGTGGTGTTGCTGGAGCGCTCGTCCGACGCCTCCGCCGCCTACCGCCTGGCCGAGAAGGAACGCTACCGCCACTTCATCGTCAACGACTGCGTCAAGGCGCACGAGCCGAAGAACCAAAGCCTGCTGTCGGTGGTCAAGTTCAGCGGCCTAGCGCCGGAATGGCTGATCGACCAGCTGTCGCGCATCACGCGCGTGGAATCGGTGGAAGAGGGCGCCAAGCTGGGCAACATCGAAGAATGGATCACGCCCGAGGCCTACCACAAGGAACGCCGCGGTGGCCGCTCGCTGTTCGTGGAAGCCTCGCGCTACCGCTTCGGCTCCGCCGGCAAGACTTCGCGCATGGACGCGATCCAGAAGAACCTGCCGGCGCTGGAAGCCGAAGAGGACAAGTACACCCTGCAGATCTCCAAACTGGCCTCGGAAACCTCCGCGCTGAAGGCGCGCCTGGCCGGCGTCGACGCCGTGAAGGAACTGAGCGCCCGCACCGAGGAATTCGACGAAGCCGCGCGCTCCGCCGTGCCGCTGCGCGCCGAACGCCTGGAAGTGGGCTCGCGCCTGGGCGAACTGCAAGGCCTGATGAAGAACGCCACCGTGGCGCGCACCAAGGCCGACACCGCATGGCAAAGCGCGCGCATGGCCCTGTCCGAAGCGGAAGCCGGCCTGCGCCTGAACTTCAAGCGCCAGATGGAACAGCGCTCCGACCACGCACGCGCCATGCTGGCGCTGCGCCGCCAATGGCGCCACCTGCCCGGCGCCTGGCGCCGTCCGGCACGCCGCCTGGCCCTGGTGCAGCAGCACCAGAACGCGCACCAGGTCGACCTGCGCATCGCCAGCCTGCAATCGCAGCTGGCGCGCGACGACTGGGAACTGGACGCCACCGTGATCGACCAGTACGCGCGCCTGAACGAGCAGCTGTCGAACCGCAAGAGCGAAACCGAAGAACGCCGCTACCAGAACAACCGCGCGATCGAAGCCACCGCCAACGCGCGCGGCGCCTACATCGAGCGCCTGCGCTACACCATCAAGACCTACTCCGCGAACATCAAGGAACTGGGCGCGCTGGCCAACATCGACGTGCACGTGGAGCCGGTCAAGCTGGAGAACGACGACCTGCTGCTGGCGCAGGCTGGCCTGCAGGTACGCTTCAAGTTCGACGGCAAGGGCGCCATCGGCCTGAACGACGGCGAAGCGTCGGGCGGCCAGCAGGTGATGAAGTCGCTGGTGCTGCTGATCGGCCTGCTGAAGTCGGAAGACGGCTCGGGCGGCTTCGTGTTCATCGACGAACCGTTCGCCCACCTGGACATCCGCAACATCCAGCTGGTCGGCGAATTCCTGAAGAACACCGACGCCCAGTACCTGATGACGACGCCGCTGACCCACAACACCGACGTCTACGACCCGTCCGACCTCACGCTCATCACGAGCAAGAAGAAAAAGGACACCCAGTGGGCGCAGCCGATCTTCGTGCTGCAGCGGCGCCAGGCCGCAGCAGCCTGATCAGTGCTCGTCGGTGCGGATCCTGGCGAGGCGATACAAGGGACAGAACTTGATCGCCCCCGTCAGGAGCGGCACCACGCCGATCCAGCCCCAGGGGCCGACCAGGCCCAGCAGGGTAGCCACGATCAGGCCCAGGCCGACCGCGATGCGCAAGGCACGGTCCACCGTGCCGACGTTGGTAATGATGGTCATGACTTTCTCCCAATAACTTGCAAACAGTATGGGAAAGCCCGGCAGCGCCGGGAATGACCTGGATCAAAAAATCAGGCGGCCTCGCGCGTCGGCGCGCCCAGGATGGCGTCCAATTCCTTCTTCAAGGCCAGCGCCACCGGCCGGCCGCGGATACGGTTCACCATTTCAAAGAAGGTGATGCGCATGGCCTTCAAATCCTCCAGCGTCTGCGCCGCCTCCAGCTTGGCGTGCAGCACCTGGCCGCGCGAGCCCAGGGTCGGCTCGATGGTGCGCTCATAGAAAGCGCGCGCCTGCGCATACTGCGCCGCCAGTTCCTGCTCGGTTGGCAGCACGGGTGGTGGTGGCAAAGCCTCGCCCTCCTCGATAAAGCCCTGCGCCAACAGCTCCGCCACGGCGCTGGCATCGAGTCCCAGCCCCGTCACTTTCGGCAACAGCTCCTCCATTGGATGGCGGCCATCGATCATCACCAGCAGGGTACGCATACGCGAAGGCAGGCCAAAGGTACGTGCCGCGATCTCCTCGCGTCCTTTGTCAGTCTTGTTATAGGTCGTCATAAGAATGTTTCCTCATGGCAATCATTTTCCGGTAATCCAGAATACACGACATTTAAGGAAATGACATCATTTACTACACTATGCCAGCACCACCAGAATGACAGCACTATGACAAACTGTTGTTTTTCTGTAACAAAAAGTCGGGGTCAGGTCTGACAATCGGACACAGAGCACGCACTTTTGATTTTTATCAAAGCATGCTCACCATAAACAAACCGCCCGCGCTGACCATCGGCCAAAGCGGGCGGTTTGAGAAAAATCAAAGGTGTGCGGTGGGTGTCCGATTGTCAGACCTGACCCCGAATTTGGCTGTGGCGCCAGCGCAGCAGGCCGATGGAGTAGGCGGCGAGGTAGCCGAGCATCAGGCCGAAGGGGACCACCGTCAGCGGGTGCTGCATCACTTCAGTGGAATTGATGAGCTGGGGGCGCTCGGATTGGCGGTTGATGTAGAACTCGACGCCAATCTGCAGCGCGCGCGCGGCAAACAGCATGCAGACCAGGACGGCGGTGCGGCTCGGCGGCGTGAAATAGAGCTTGAGGCCGGTGTTTTCGAAGCGTGTCTTCTTGAGCGCGAAGAAGGCCAGCCAGGCGCCGGCCAGCACGCCGCCGGCCATCATCGACAGCGCGGGCAGGTTGCCCAGCATCGATTGGGCGGCGGCCAGCAGCAGCACCGGTATGCCGGCGGCGCCGACCCAGTGGCGCCAGGCTACCGATTCCTGGCGCTGGAAGGCCATCTTCAGGCGCGAGTAGATGCGCCACACCAGGACGGGGACGAGGATCAGCAGGACGACAGTGGTGACGGTCAGTTGCATCGGTACGTGCGATTCGTGAAAAAGAAGGATTTTAACCGCAGGCGTAAAATAGGCGTCCGTGATCTCGTTTTCGGGAGTTCCAGCCATGGAAAAACACCGCATCCACGCCCACCGCGCCCCCGACCTGCCAGTGCCGGTCGATGAGTCCCAGCCGCACCCGGCGCCGGTGCATCCGCATAGCCCGCATAACCCTGTCCCGCAGGACGAGCCGGTGCCGGACCATAATCCGGAACTGGCGCCGCCTGGTCAGTCGAAAGCCCAGCTGTAAAGCACGTCCAGCGCATTGTTGGTGCCGGTCTGCAGCTGCAGCGAGACGCGTGAGTTGATCTTGTAGCGCAGCTTGACCAGGCTGGTGGCGGTGCCGGCGCCTTGCTCAAAGCTGAGGTAGGCGCGCGAGGACAGCTTCTTGCCCACCGTGACCACCGTGCTTTCCAGGCCTTTGGCCTGGCTGACGCCCAGCTCGTCGAGCCCGACGCGGTTGGCCAGGCTGGGGCCGCCCGTGCCGCCGAGCAGGGCGCCGGCGGCGGTGCCGAGCAGGCCCATTTCATTGCCGGCCATGTCGGCGGTGCCGTGGCCCAGTACCAGCCAGGCCAGCTTTTCGCTGTCCGGCACCGAGGGCGTGGACACCAGCTTGGCCACCGGCGCCAGCGCGGTGCCGCGCACTTCGACGCCGGCTTCCACATTGTGTTCGTTCAGTTCGTCGCCTTCCGGGCGTTTGCGCACGGCGCGGATATTCAGGCCGGGGTTGTCGTAGGCGCCGGTGAAATTCAGTACGCCGCGTTCGATCGCCAGGCGCTGGCCGTAGGCGGCGTAGGTGCCGCTGGTGACGTGGATGCTGCCGTTGACGCGCGGGGCGCGCCGTTCGGTCATGCGCACGCGCACGGTGCCGGCCAGCTGGGCGTCCAGGCCTTTGCCGCGCAGGGTGAAGTCGTCGCCCAGGTCGGCTTCCAGGTCGATGTTGAGCGGCTGGCCGCTGGCGGCGGGCGCTTTCGGCTTGTCGCGGCCGAGGATCACCACGTCGTCGCTGATGGTCGGGGTGTCGAGCGCGGGCAGTTCGATGCTG
This sequence comes from Pseudoduganella sp., assembly GCF_041914865.1. Taxonomy (NCBI): domain Bacteria; kingdom Pseudomonadati; phylum Pseudomonadota; class Betaproteobacteria; order Burkholderiales; family Oxalobacteraceae; genus Pseudoduganella; species Pseudoduganella sp. Next base: position 55,033 of record NZ_JAYSCO010000004.1, read on the forward strand.
GCGCGGTGGGCCTTGAACTTGCCATCGAGTTCGAAGCGTTTGGCGTCGCGCACCAGGGTGCTGTTGCCGCTGACGACCAGGGTGCGGTCGGGGCGGTTGAACACTTCCAGGCGGTCGGCTGCGAGCTTGAGGTCCATCGACATTTCGCCGTTGGCCAGGCGCAGCCAGCCGCCGGCCTGCACATTGCCGTCGGCGCCGTCGAAGCGCAGTTTCTGCAGCTGCAGCTGGTCGCCGGCGACTTTGGCCAGCAGCGCGCCGTTGCGCAGGCGGATGCCTTGTTCGGCCCAGTTGATGACCAGGCCTTCGCCCACCACTTCGCCGTCCAGCAGCGGGTTGGCGATGGTGCCGCGGCCGGCGGCGCTGGCGCGCAGGGCGCCATCGAGCTGCATGCCTTGTACGCCGAGCAGGGGCGAGAGCCAGGCGATGGAGGGCAGGCTGGCGCTGGCGCCGAAGGTGAGCGGGCTGTCGGCCGGGATGCGGCCGTCGCGCAGCTGGGCGCTGGCTTCCAGGCGGGCGTTGCCGGCGCGGTCGCCGGCCAGTTCGAGCTGGGTGCGCAGCTGGTCGCCGGCCACGGTGACGCGCGCGTCGAGCAGGCGCAGGCCGAGCGGGGCCGGGCGTTCGCCGCCGGTGATGGTGATGTCGCCTTTTTCGCGGAACAGGTGCAGCGCGCCATCCAGTGCCGGGGCGGCGCCTTTGCTGGCCGGGGCGGCCAGCTCGAGCGACCAGTCGGCGCCCAGCGTCATGGTGCTGGCGACGTTGCTGCGCCAGGTGTCCGAGAGCTGGGCCAGGTAGCTGGCGTTGACGCCGCTGGCGCTGCCTTTGCTGCGCCAGCGCAGGCCGTTCTTTTCCAGGGTGTCGATGCGCAGGCTGCCTTCCGGCATGGCGACCGTGGCGCTGCCCAGCGCTAGCTGTTCCGGGCTGGCCAGGCCAGCGATGCCTTGGCCGGGGCGGGCGGCCAGGCGCAGCGTGGCGGGCGCTTGCAGGGTGAGGGCGAAGCGGCCCTTGTTCTGCAGGGCGTCGATGCTGCCGTTCCAGCTGTCCGGCGCGAAGCTGCCGCGCAGGCGGGTGCTGGCGTCGAAGTCGGGATTGGCGGCGGCCAGCTGGATGGTGTGGCTGCCGGCGTTGCCGCTGGCTTGCAGGCGCAGGCGGTCGAGCAGCAGGCCGGGCGCGTTGAAGCCGGTGACCGTCAGGTCGGCTTGCAGCGGGTCGTCCGGCTGCAAGGCGGTGCCGATGGTGGCGCTGCCCTTGATGGCGGCGATTTCGCGCTGGCCCGGCAGGCGCAGGTGGGCGCCGTCCAGCGTGAGGCCGAGCGTGGGCCGGGCGCCGGCCGCGCCGCTGGCGGCTGGGCTGGCGCCGCTGCTGGCGTAGCCGCTGGCGCGCAGGTTGCCGGACCAGCCTTGGCCGAGCACCGCCAGTTGCGGGGCGTCGAGTTTCCAGTCGAGGCGGTCCTGCGGCTTGCCGAAGGCGCCCTTGGCTTGCAGCTGGTTGGGGCCGAGGCGCAGGTCGATGTCGCTGTCCTGCACGCGGCCGGGGCTGGCGGCGAAGCGGGCGTGACCGCCGAGGGCGGCGTTGCCGAGCGTGGAGGTTTGCAGCCGCAGGTCGGCCTGCGCCAGCCAGTCGGCGCTGGCGCGCACGGTGGCGCTGAAGTCGGCATTGACATTGCCGGCCACCGCCGCGCCGAAGTGGGCGGGATTGAGGCGGCTGGCGCTGCCGGCCAGTTTGATTTCGCGCGTGCCCGACAGCGCGGCTTCGCCGCTGGCGCGTACGATGCTGTCGCCGGCGGCGGGCGGGGCGGGCAGGGCGCTGCGCGCGCGGGCGCTGGCCGGCGCGCTGCTGGCGGGGCGCGTGCCGGCTGTGGCGGGGCGCGCCGGCTGGTAGGCCAGGCCGCGCGCTTCGGCATTGAAACTGGTGCGCGGCGCGCCGTAGCCGCCACTCAGTGTGCCGCTGGCGCTGGCGCTGCCTTGCAGCTGCGGGTTGAGCGCGGCCAGCTGGGCGGCGTCGAGCTGCCATTCCAGCTTGTCTTGCAGGCCGCCGAAGGCGCCGCGTGCGCTGGCGCTGTTGCGGGCGAAGGCGAGGCGGGCGTCGATATCGTGCAAGTGCTGCGGGTCGGCTGCCAGCTTGATGCTGCCGGACAGCGCCTGGCCGAGCAGTTTGCTGGGCTGCACGGTCGCTTCGACCTGGGCGCGCCAGTGCGGCGCCAGCTTGCCGCTGGCCTGCAGTTCGGCATTCAGCTCGGCGGCGGGGAAGTCGCCCAGTACTGCCGGGTCGAAGCGCTGCACTTTCGCGTTGGCCTTGAAGGCTTTGTCGTCTTTCAGGCTGGCCTGGGCCGTGGCGCTGACGCTGCCGGTGCCGGCTTGCAGGCGTGCCTGGTGCACGGTGAGCAGCAAGTCTTTCAGCGTGGCGTGGGCGTCCAGGCGCAGCTTGCCTTCGCCGAGCGCGGCGCGCAGGGTGTGCTGCTGGCCGCTGCTGTCGGCGCTGATGTCGCCGGCGATGCTGGTGCTGGCGGCGCTGCCGTGCAGGCCGCGCAGGTCGAGGCGGTCGGTGTGCAGGCGCAGGCTGGCGTGGTCGATGGCGCCGTCCTTGGGCAGGCGGCGCAGGGCGCCGCTGCCGGTGAATTTGCCGGCCGGGCCGAGGTCGAGCGTGATGCCGTCCAGGCTGGCGTTGTTGAGCGTTCCGCCCAGGCGCGCGGCGGCGCGGTGCAGCGGCAGCTTTTGCTGGTCGAGCGGGCCGGCGGCGCTGCGGTTCGCTACGGCCAGCTGGCCGGACAGCTTGTCGCCGGCAATGGCGGCGTCCAGCGCCAGGTCGAGCGCTGCGTGCGGCCAGGCGGGGTCGAAGCGGGCCGGGTCGACGCCGCGCGCCTGCAGGCGGATGTTGCGCAAGGGGATGGGGTCGAACGGCGCCAGTACCAGGGCGCCGTCGCCGTTGGCGTAGCTGGACTTGCCTTTGACGTCCAGTTTCAATTGCGCCAGGTCGCCGCTGGCCACCAGTTCCAGCCGGGTGGCGCTGCGCTGGATGGCGCCTGCGTCCAGCGCGGTGCGCGCGCCAGCGGTCGCCGCCTGGCCGCTGCTGGCGGCCGGGGTGGCGCCGGTGTGCGCGGCTGGCGCGGCTGGCGCGGGGGCGGCCGGCGGCATGGGCGCCAGCGCGGCGGTGGCGTTTAGCTTGTAGGGCCGGGCGGTGGAAATGTCGGCGCTGGCGGCGATGGCGCCGATCGGCGTCTCGGCGCTGGCGTCTTTCAGCTGCCAGCGCTGGCCATCGCCTTGCAGCTGCAGCTTGATGGCGTGCAGGTCGGTGCGGCTGCCGTCAAGGCCGACAATCGCCAGCGCGGCGACCCGGCCATCGGCGATGCTCAGGCGGAAGGGCGGGGCGATGCTGGCCGGCATGCGGGCCGGCTCGGATGGTCCGGTGGCGCGCGACTCGACGCGGGCGATATGCAGCTCGCTGATCGCCACCCCTTCGCTGAAGTATTGCAGCGGCGACCAGTTGATGTCGATGCGCTCGGCGGTCAGCAGGCTCGATGCGTCGCGGTACACCAGGCGGCCGATGTGCATGCGGCCGTACAGCGAGCCGCTGACGCCGGTAATGGTGATCTGCCCGCCGCTGGCGCGCGCCACCTGGGCCAGGATCTGCTGCAGCGTGGTTTCGCGCCCCAGCAGCCAGGCCGCGCCGCCCAGCACGGCGAGCGTCACGCCGCCGCCTATCAGCGTGCGGCGCAGCCAGGTACGGCGCGGCGGCGCGGCGGGGGCGTCGGCCGGCGCGGCAGGCGGAGTGCGTGGCGTCTCCATCAGAACGTGAACCCCAGCGAGAAGTGCAGGCGCGCCTTGCGGATGGCGTGGCCATACGCGACGTCGACATTGATCGGCCCGACGGGACTCTTGTAGCGCGCGCCGACGCCGTAGCCGGATTTGGGCGCCAGGCCGCTGAACGAGTTGCCGGCATTGCCCGCGTCATAGAACACGGCGGCGCCCCAGGTCGGCTTGAACCAGTACTGGTACTCGGCGCTGCCGGTCAGCAGATAGCGCCCGCCCACGGTGGCATCGCCCTGCTGCACGCCCAGCTCCTGGTAGGCGTAGCCGCGCACCGAGTTGTCGCCGCCGGCGCGGAACAGGTAGGTGGTCGGCACGCCGGACTGGCTGGCCGAGGCCAGCGCGCCGATTTCCGCGCGCAGGATCACGGTGGCCTTGGTGCCGAGCGGGCGGTAGGTGATGCCGCGCGCCGTGGCGCGGATGAATTTCTCGTCCGTCAGCACCGGCAGCAGCGCCCCGCCCAGCGTGGCGTTCAGCACATAGCCCTTGGTCGGGAACACCAGGTTGTCCACCTTGCGCCAGGTGGCGGCATAGGTGATCGGCAGCGACTGGCTGTGGCTGGTCGCGACCCGGTTCACCGTCTTGCTCTCGTTCAGGTATTCGATCGATATGCTGCGTTCCAGCAGCGGCGTGCCCCAGGCGCGCTTGGCCGCGACCGAGGCGGTGCGCGTGATCTCGCCTTCGATATCCTTGCGCTCGACCGCCGCGCCGAAGCTGTCGTTGTAGCCGTCCGCCGTGGTCGGGAAGTAGAAGTCGCTGCGCGCCGACTGGCGCTTGGTTTCCAGCGTCAGCGCGCTTTTCATTTTCAGGCCGAATACGTTCAGGTCGTCGTAGGTGCCGGACGCGCGCGCGCCGGTGTTGGTGCTGAAGCCCACGCCCACGCTGGCATTCTTGCGCTTGTTCTCCACCACCCGCACCAGCAGCGGCAAGGGCGGCATGGTGCTCGGCTGCGGCACGCCGCCGGCCTTGTCTTCGGCCGCCGCGATCTGCTCGTCCAGCACGGCCGACAGGTCGGCGCTCACTTCCACGTTGGCGAAGTAGCCGGTCTCCTGCAGCTTGCCCTGGAAGGCCTGCAGCGCCGCTTCGCTGTAGTAGTCGCCCGGCTTGACCGGGTTCAGGTTGCGCACCACCGACTCCGGGTAGCGCCGCAAGCCTTCCACTTTCAGCTCGCCGAAGCGCATCTCCGGCCCGCTATCGAGCGTCACGTGCAGCAGGGCGCGCCGCGTTTCCGGGTCGACCACCGCTTCGCTGGCCGTCATCTGCGCGCGCGGATAGCGCGTCTGCACCACCGCGCGCAGGATGTCGCGCTTGGCCTTTTCCCATTCATCCTGGCGGAACACGGCGCCGGCCGGCAGGCCCCAGCCCGCCTTCAGCGCCTGCTGGTCGAACGGCGCCGCCGGCGTGGATTCGAAGCCCACCAGCTCGATCGCCACCTCGCCCACCAGCACCGGCTCGCCCGGCTGCACCTGCACCGTCACGGTCGGCGTGCCGCTTTCGTCCAGGCGGATATTCACCGCCGGCGTGTAGTAGCCGGCCGTCGCCACCAGCGTCTTGACCTGCTCCGGCGCCGCGCGCAGCATGCGCTGCAGCTGGTCGCGGTCCATGCGCGGGTTGCTGCGGAAGCGCACCAGGTCCAGGTTGTCTTCCAGGAGCGACTCCAGCTCGCGCGGCGCGTCGATGCGCACCCGGTACTCCCAGCCCTGGGCAGCCGCCAACAGGGGCAGCAGCAGGCCCGCGCAGCCCAGGGCAAGGGCCTTCATTACTTTTATGCCGGTTTGTGCCAAAATTCGTGGTCTGTGATCTGGATGTCGAAACCGAATGTTACCGGATTGGCAGCCTTGATGGCGTACCCCTAAGATTTTCAAAAGAACCAGAAGAAACCAAAAGGAAGATGAAGCGATGCTGACTACCGACGCCGCACTGGTCCTGTTCAGCGGCGGACAGGACTCGACAACCTGCCTGGCCTGGGCCCTGGAGCGCTACGCGCGCGTTGAAACCATCGGCTTCGATTACGGCCAGCGCCATGCCATCGAACTGGCCCAGCGCCCGCTGGTGCGCGAGCAGCTGCGCAGCGTGAAGCCGGAGTGGGCCGCGCGCCTGGGCGAGGACCACATGGTCGACCTGGGCCTGATCTCGCAGATCTCGCAAACGGCCATGACCGAGGACATCGAGATCGTGATGCAGGAAAACGGCCTGCCGAACACCTTCGTCCCCGGCCGCAACCTGCTGTTCATGACCGTGGCCGCCACCGTGGCCTACCGCCGCGGCCTGAACGTGCTGGTGGGCGGCATGTGCGAGACCGACTTCTCCGGCTACCCCGACTGCCGCGACGACACCATGAAGGCGCTGCAGGTGGCGCTCAACCTGGGCATGGATACCCGCACCAAGCTGGAAACCCCGCTCATGTGGCTGGACAAGGCGCAAACCTGGCAGCTGGCCCAGCAACTGGGCGGGGAGCGGCTGGTGGACGTGATCCGCGCCGACACCCATACCTGCTACAAGGGCGAACGCGGCGCATTGCACGACTGGGGCTATGGCTGCGGCACCTGCCCGGCCTGCGACCTGCGCGCACGCGGCTACCGTCTGTTCCAGGCGACTCTTGGTCGATAATTTGCCGTAAATAAACTAAGATGCAGGTATGGAAAGGTCGCCTGCACCCCCGCTCCTGCAACGCCTGCTCCGTCCGCGCCTGCTGGCGGGGCTGGTGGCGGCTGTCTGCCTGAGCGCCACCGCCACCGTGTGGTGGGGCGCCCGGCGCGATGCCGAGCGCGATGCCAATGCCGACTTCGAGTACCGCGCCCGTGAGCTGGTCAACAATGTTGCCGTGCGCATGCAGGCCTATGTCCAGGTCTTGTACGGCGTGCAAGGGCTGTTCGCCAGCTCCGATTACGTCGACCGCGAGGAATTCCGCACTTACATCGAGCGCCTCGAGCTGGCGCAGAACTTTCCCGGCATGCATGGCGTCGGCTATATGCGCTATGTGCCCGGCCCGCAGCTGGCCGCGCACGTGGCAACGCTGCAGGCCGAGGGCTTTCCCGATTACCAGGTGACGCCGCCCGGGCAGCGCAGCCAGTACGGGCCGGTGGTCTACCTGGAACCGTTCACCGGCAACAACCTGCACGCCTTCGGCTATGACGGCCTGTCCGAGCCGACCCGGCGCGCCGCCTTCGAGCAGGCGCGCGATTCCGGCCTGCCCAGCATGACCGGCAAGCTGCTGCTGAAACAGGAAACCGCCGACCCGGTGCAGGCCGGCTTCATCGTGGCGCTGCCGATCTACCAGAACGGTGTGGGCCGCTACACGCTGGCGCAGCGGCGCGCCGCGCTCAAAGGCTGGGTCTATGCGCCGTTCCGCATGGGCGACGTGATGGCGGCCCTGGGTCACGACGCCTTGCACGGCCTGGACGTGGAAATCTATGACGGCGACGGCATGAACGGCCTGAGCCTGATGTTCGACAGCTCGCCGCAGGCGGCCGCGCCGGCCGCGCAGCGCGCCATCAAGCGCCTGAGCCTGGCCGGCCGGCGCTGGACGCTGCAGGTGAGCGCCTTGCCCAAGGCCGGCGGCGTGCTGTCCGACACGCCGCGCGCGATCGCCCTCGGCGGCACGCTGCTCAGCGCCTTGCTGGCGCTGCTGGCCTATGTGCTGGCCGAGAGCCGCCAGCGCCTGCGCCGCGCGCTGTGGCACAGCGACCGCATGGCCGACGAGCTGCGCGAAGGGCAGGAAACCCTGCTGGCCATGGCCGAACACGCGCAGGGCAGCCAGGCGGTGCTGCGCAGCATCCTCGACTCCACGGTGGACGGCATCCTGGTCGACAACTACCGCGGCACCGTGCTGAATTCGAACCGCCGCTTCCGCCAGGTGTGGAATGTGCCGGAGCAGCTGGACTGGCAGAACGATGGCGCCATTCTGTTCGGCCACATGGCCGCCCAGCTGGAGCGGCCCGAGCTCTTCATGCAGGCCAGCGCCTGCCACGAGCTGGACGACGATGAATGCCACAGCCAGCTGCAGATGCGCGATGGCCGCGTGCTGGAAGTGACCACGCGCCCGCTGCGCCTGGGCAGCGAGCCGGCCCGCATCTGGTCCTTCCGCGACATCACCGAACGCACCTTGAACGCGCGGCGCGAGGAAGCGCGCCACCAGGTGCTGGAGCTGCTGGCCGCCGGCGCGCCGCAGCAGCAGGTGCTGGACAGCCTGCTGCGCGGCCTGGAAGCGGCCAACCCCGGCATGATGTGCAGCGTGATGCTGCTGGACGACGAGGGCCGGCATCTGCTGGTGGCGGCCGCCCCCAGCCTGCCCGCCTTCTTCAACGACGCCATCCACAACCAGCCGGTCGGCTACGGCAACGGCTCCTGCGGCAAGGCGGTCAGCAGCAACAGCCGCGTCATCGTGGACGACATCCGCACCGACCCGCTCTGGCTGCCATACCGCGAACTGGCGGCGCGCGCCGGCCTGGGCGCCTGCTGGTCGGAGCCGGTGCGCGGCGCCAATGGCAAGGTGCTGGGCGCCTTCGCCATCTACCACCGCGAAGCGCAGCGCCCCAGCGTGGCGCACCTGGCGCTGATCGACCAGGCGGCCAGCCTGGCCGGCATCGCCATCGAGCAGGCGCGCGCGGCGGAAGCGCTGCGCGTGGGCGAGGCGCGCTTCCGCAGCCTGTACGACCATGCGCCGGTGGCGCTGTGGCAGCAGGACTGGTCAGCCGCGCGGCGCGCCCTGCAGGAGCTGGCCGAGTCGGGCGTGGACGATATCGCCACGTGGCTGCAGAACAATCCCAGCCAGCTGCAGCGCCTGGCCGGCCTGGTGCGCATCACCGACGTCAATGCCGCCGCCCTGGCGCAGGTCGGCGCCGACCCGGCCTGCAAGCAAACGGGCCGGCTCAGCCTGGCGCAGATCTTTGCCCCGGCGGCGCAGGAACGCTTTGCGCAAGCGCTGCTGGCGCTGCAGCAGGGCCAGCACCTGTTCCAGGGCGAGGCCAGCTTCCTGCGCCTGGACGGGGTCGAGCGGCAAAACGAGATGACGCTGCTGGTGATGCCGGGCCATGAGCACGCACTCGACTTCGTGATCGTCTCCACCCTCGACATCACCGAACGCAAGCGCCTGAACGATGAACTGGTGCAGCTGGCCACGACCGATTTCCTGACCGGCCTGCCAAACCGGCGCGAGTTCATGGCGCGCCTGGAGAGCGAGCAGGCGCGCCTGCAGCGCGACGTCGGCGGCCGCGCCGCCGTGCTGATGCTCGATATCGACCACTTCAAGAATATCAACGACGCCCACGGCCACGACTGGGGCGACGCCGTGCTGCGCCACCTGGCCGGCCTGATGCGCGACTCGCAGCGCAAGATCGACATGCTGGGCCGCGTCGGCGGCGAGGAGTTTGCCATCCTGCTGCCGGGCGCCGACATGGAGGCGGCGCGCGCCTTCGCCGAACGCCTGCGCCAGCGCATTGCCGACACGCCCCTGCAGCACAACGGCAGCAGCATCGCCATCACCGTCAGCATCGGCATCGCCGGCATGGCGCCGGCCGACCGCAGCGGCGATGCGGCCCTGGTACGCGCCGACCACGCGCTGTACCGCGCCAAGCGCGCCGGCCGCAACCGGGTGGAAGGCTAGTCAGTCGGGCCGCATGCGCAGCTGGTCGACCTGGTCGGCCTTGCCCAGGCCCAGGTCCACCTGCATCACGCCGGCGGCATAGGTCAGGCGGTAGCTGTACTTGCGCAGTTCGCCGTCGCTGCTGCGCGCCAGCGGCTCCACCTTGCGCAGCGCACCCATGTCGCGCAGGTCGCCGGCCACCATCTCGATGAATTCCGGCGACAGGTTCGCCGCCACCTTTTCGCTCAGGCCATCCGGCAGCTGGCCGCTGGCCAGCTGGGCGAAGATGGCGCGCACGCGCGCGGCCACCGCCGGTTCGGTCTCCGCGATGGCCGGCCTGGCTTGCGGCGCCAGCGCCGGCAGGTAATGCGCCGCCACGATGTCGCCCAGCTTGCCAGGCCGCGCCGTGGCCGAATTGGCCAGCACCACCACCGACAGCCGGTCGTCCACAAAGCGGTACAGCTGCGAGCGGAAGCCTTGCCATGCGCCGCCATGGCCGATGGTGCGGTGGCCGTTGCGCTGGAACAGTTGCCAGCCGTAGCCGTACTCGGTCGCGCTGCCGTCGTTCAGTTTGGCCGGTGTCCAGCTGGCCGCGCGCACGCTGGCCGGCAGGACCCGGTCGCCGTACAGCGCCAGGTCCCACTTGGCCAGGTCGCGCGCCGTCAGGTACAGGCTGCCGTCCGCCGTGGTGTTCAGGCGCGGCGCCACCCACGACTGGTTGACCAGCTGGCCGCCCTTGCGCTCATAGCCGCGCGCGCGGTGCGGGATGATGTCGGCCTCGCTGATGATGCGCGTACCCATGCCGAGCGGGGCAAAGATGCGTTCGCGCAGCTGGTCGCCGTAGAACTTGCCGCCGGCCTTGTTGCAGATGAAGCCAAGCAGGTGGTAGCCCATATTCGAATACGACCATTTTTCACCGGGCGCGAACAGCAGCGGGATGTCGGCCTCCAGCGCGATCAGCTCCTCGTCGCTGTAATTGCGGGTCAGGTCCAGTTTCGCATACGGGTCGCCCAGGCCCGAAGTGTGCGTCAGCAGGTGGCGGATGGTGATGCCCTCCCATGCTTTCGGTGTATTGGCCAGGTGTTTGGACAGCGGGTCGTCCAGCGACAGCTTGCCGTCCTGCGCCAGCAGCATCACCAGCGCCGCGGTAAAGGTCTTGCCGATCGAACCGGACTGGAAGATGGTGTCGGGCGTGACCTTGACCTTGTGCTCCAGGTCGGCATAGCCATAACCCTGTTCGCGGATGATCTTGCCATCCTTGACCACGGCGATCGACACGCCGGGAATATGGCTGCGTTTCATTTCCGCCAGGATGGCGTCGTCAAGCTTGTCAGCGTAGGCAGGGGCCGCGAAGGCCAGGGACAACAGCAGGGGAAGAGTCGGGCGCATATGGAATTTTGTCGATTTGGCAAAATTTCATTTTAGCACCCGACGGGGATGGCTCAGGCCGGCGAATGTTCCAGGGCAGGGCGGCCGGCCGCGGCAGCCTTGCGGCTGTCGCGGCGCTTCAGCCACCAGTAGATGGCGAAGGGGATCAGCACCGGCAGGAACAGCGGCGACACGGCCGCAATGCTCACCACCGCCGCGAAGGCCAGGCACAGTACCACCAGCACGCCGACGCCGGCCATGACGAAGCCCATGATGACCGCCACCAGCGTCATCACCACCGCCAGGATGGCGAACACGCCGCCGGCCACCACGGTGCCGATCAGGGCGCCCAGCGGCCCATCGAAATCTTCATCGCCCACCGTCACCAGCACGTCGTTGGCATCAATGACGAACCAGGCGGCAACCATACCGCAGAAGAACAGGAGCAGGGTGAGGGCAAGTACCTTTTTCATGATGGGCCTCTTGGCGTTGAACATGGCTTCACTGTAGGCTTGCCGGCCCGGCCCGGCCACCGGATTGCGACGAACGGTGGTTTTGGCGTGATGAATGGAATAGATGGGCTGATTGCCTTGAATTCATTGACCCTTTGTCTATACTGAATATCCGATCTCTGAGATGGAGGGGAATATGGCTTGGCTAGTAAGAGACGGGAGCCAATCGTTGCTCCTGGAAAACGATAGCGAACCGCGCCAGCGTAGCGCAAGGGAATGCTCCGGCGGCGGCCCCAAAGGCCCGCCCTCCGCACCCCCGACAATTCCACCGATTATCATCAATCCCTTCAAATACCAGACGCCGGAACCGGCGATCGACCCGCGCATCACGCCGCTGGGCCCGCCGATCCTGCCGCCCCGGCGGCCGGCAATGTCCCTGCATTGACACGTACAGCCCGCGCCCGACGCGGGCTTTGTTTTTTCCGCTGGCGAGGCCGCGCCCCAGCTGATATATTGCCCAGACGCATGTAAACCTTGGGAAAAAGATGGAAAGCCGTCTGCGCCGCCTGGAGGCCGTCCAGGAAATCCTGCTCGAGATTGGCCAGCTGTCCAACAGCTGCACCGATATCACTGTCTTCCTGCAATCCGTGCACGCGGCCCTGGGCCGCATCATGTACGCCGCCAATTTCTACGTCGCCCTGAGCGAGCGCGACGCCCCCGGCAATGCCGTGCGTTTCGTCTACTTCGTCGACGAAGTGGACGACCACCCCTACAAGGACGAACTGCTGCAGCTGGCCTCGCCCGACCAGTCGCCCACCGCCTGGGTCATCCTCAACAAGCAGCGCCTGGTGATGACCGGCGACGAACAGCGCGCGCGCGACGAGAACGACGTGTTCGGCATCGGCACCGTGGCCGAGCACTGGATCGGCTGCCCGCTGATGGACCAGAACCATGAAGCACTGGGCGCCATGGTGATCCAAAGCTACGACAAGGAACACACCTACAGCGAAGAAGACCAGGCCCTGTTCGCCCAGATCGCCAACCACGTCTCCAGCGCCCTGCAGGGCCTGCAGAGCGTGGACCGCCTGGAGCGCGCCGTGCGCCAGCGCACGCTCGAGCTGGAGCGCGAAGTGGCCGAGCGCAGCAAGGCCGAACGCCTGCAGCGCGCGCTGTACGAAATTGCCAGCCTGTCCGCCTCAGCCTCGGCCGAATCGGACGCCAAGGTGCTGTACGCCCGCCTGCACGAGATTGTTGGCAGCCTGATCACCGCGCGCAACTTCCTGGTCGGCCTGTACCACCCCAAGAGCGACGAAATCTCGATCCCGTACTTTGTCGACGAAAAGGACATGGAAGCGCCGGTCAAACGCTTCGAATACGGCATCGGCATGAGTTCCTTCGTGCTCAAGAAACGCGTCCCCATGCTGCTCGACGGCGCCACGTTCGCCGCCCTGATGGCCAGCGGCGAGATTGCCGAACCGCTCGGCAACCAGGGCATCGCCAGCTGGATTGGCGTGCCGATGCTGGTCGGCGAGCAAGCGCTGGGCGTGATCATTGTGCAAAGCTACGACGCCTCGGTGATCTACACCCAGGCCGAGATGGACATCCTGGCCTTTGTTGCCAACCACACCGCCGCCGCCATTGCCCGCACGCGCGCCGACCTCGCCATCCGCCGCGCCAAAGCCGAGCTGGAAGAGCAGAACAGCGCCCTGGCCACCGCCCTGACGCAACTGCAGGCCGCGCAGAGCGAGCTGGTGCGCCAGGAAAAGCTGGCCTCACTGGGCCGCCTGGTAGCCGGCGTCGCGCACGAAATCAACACCCCGCTCGGCATCTGCGTCACCGCCACCAGCCACCTGGTGGAAGAACTGCGCCTGTGCAAGCTCGACCTGGCCGAAGGCGTGCTCGACGAAGACGGCCTGAACCAGTTCTTCGACACGGTCGACCAATCGCTGAAGATCATGACCACCAACACCCAGCGCGCCGCCGCGCTGGTACGCAGCTTCAAGCAAGTCGCGGTCGACCAGAGCTCCGACAACATCCGCCACTTCAACCTGCGCAAATACCTGGACGAAGTGCTGCTGTCCCTGCAGCCCAAGCTGAAAGGCAAGCCGATCGACGTGAATGTCGACTGCCCGAGCGACATCCACCTGGAAAGCTTCCCCGGCGCCGTATCGCAGATCGTCACCAATATGGTGGTCAACTCCCTGGTGCACGGTTTTGAAGAAGGACAGCAAGGCACGATCCGCATCAGCGGCAAGCTCGACGGCGACCACGTCCTGTTCGACTACAGCGACGACGGCATTGGCATGGACTCGACCACGCTGCAGCAGTTATTCGACCCCTTCTTCACCACCAAGCGCGGCAGCGGCGGCAGTGGCCTCGGTGCGCACATCCTGTACAACCTGGTGACGGGCCCCCTGGGCGGCACAGTGAAAGTGGTCAGCTCCCCCGGCATGGGCCTGCACTACCACCTCCGCTTCCCCCGCGACCAGCGCAAATAAAAAAATGGAGTACGTCCCCATTTTTTAGAACCGGTGCCAGGTCTGTCATTCGGACACCAAGCATGTCCGTTTGATCTATCTCAATACGCGCGATTTCGCCCAAAAAGAAAACGCGCCAATTGTGCACAATGGGCGCGTTTTGATTTTTCTCAAAGGTGCGCAGCCTCTGTCCAAATGACAGACCTGGCACCGGTTTTGGCACCGGTTTTTAGTCGGGGAAGCGTTCGTTGATGGCGAGGGCTTTGTCCATGTTGTCGATCAGTAGCTCGACGAAGCGGGGGTCGAGGTGCTTGCCGGCGACTTCGCGCATGTGGCCGACCACTTGCTCGACCGGCCAGGCGTCTTTGTAGCAGCGCTTGTGCATCAGGGCGTCGAATACGTCGGCGACGGCGACTATGCGGGCGTATTCGTGGATGTCGTGCCCTTTCAGGCCTTGCGGGTAGCCGCTGCCGTCGAACTTTTCGTGGTGCTGGTGGGCGATCACGGCGGCGGCTTTCAGAATCGGGCGCTGCGAGCCGTCCAGGATCGACAGGCCAACCGCCGGGTGCTGCTTCATGATCTCCCATTCGGCCGGGTCGAGCTTGCCTGGCTTGAGCAGCACGGAGTCGGGAGTGGCGATCTTGCCAATGTCGTGCATCGGGGCGGCGTGCTTGAGCACGGCCGTTTCTTCTTCCGGCATGCCGGCGGCCGTGGCCAGCAGGTGGCAGAATTCGGCCATGCGGCGCACGTGGTTGCCCGCTTCGTTGGAGCGCGATTCGACCACGTCGCCTAAACGCATGATCAGCTCGGCCTGGGTGTCGGTAATTTCCTGCGTGAGCAGGATGTTGTCGAAGGCAATCGCGACGCCGCTGCAGAAAATCTGCAGCAGCTTCTGGTCGATCTCGGAAATCTCGTCCACGCCTTTCAGGATCAGCAGCGAGGCCTTGCCACTGCTGTTCGGGAAGTAGCCGACAAAGGTGTCGCCGGCCATGCGCGAGATGCGGTTGCTTTCGGCGTCCTTCAGCTGCGCCAGCAGTTCCGGCGTCAGCAGGCTGCCTTCGTCCTGGCCGATCTGGGCCAGGACTTCGTAGGTGGTCTCGCCGCTGACGGCGGTGGCGCCGCGCAGGCGCACCAGCATGCTTTGCTCCAGGCGCAGCAGGGCGACCACTTGCTGCAGCAGGCCGCTGGCGAAGTCTTTCAGGTTGCGCTGCTGGAAGATGTGGGCGGAGGCGGCAATCACGCGTTCCAGCCCTTCGCGGTAGTGCAATTGCTGCTGGCGCGCTTCTTCCACCTTCATGATGTCGCGGTAGGCGCGCAGGGCGGCGAAGGTGGTGGTGAACAGCTTGGTGCGGTCGAGCTCAGTCTTCTCTTTGTAGTCGTTGATGTCGTAGTTGACGATCACGCGTTCTTCCGGCGCCTGGCCGGGCTGGCCGGTGCGCAGCACGATGCGGGTGAACTGGTTGTCCAGGTCCTGGCGCATCCAGCGCGCCACTTCCAGGCCGGAGTCTTCCTTCTCCATCACGACGTCGAGGAACACCAGGGCAATGTCTTTTTCCTTCGCCAGCACTTCTTTGGCTTCGGCTCCGCTATAGGCGTGCAGGAAGGTCAGGCCGCGGCCTTCGAGCCGGAATCGGCTCAGGGTCAGTTTGGTGATGTCGTGAATATCGGGTTCATCATCAACCAGCAGGATTCTCCACGGCGCGAGTTTGGGCGTAGCAGAAGACAAGAAAGACATATTGGCAAATTCCAAATGTGACACAAAGTCCTGGGTGATGCGCAATGTTTAGGCGCATCTGACCGATTGTAGTCTGACCTATTCCTATTAACAACAGGCAATACTGCTTTGGCTATTTCTATACAACACCAATGAACTATCGTAACGCTTCTGGCAACTTTCGCACCAAAATGTGCGGCGCTGTGTCACGCCGAGGTAGGCCCGCTGCAGCTTGATGTGGCAGCGCGGGCATTCACTGCGGTTATGCACTTGCCAATGTTGTTTCAAAACAAAAGCCTGTTTCCAGGTTTTGAATTCAAAACTGTATTGGCGCGCTTGTTTCACCAATTCCCGTAATTTTCCTTGCGGCAATTTAATTACTGTGGAGAGAGGATGAATGTGCAAGCGAAACAATACTTCGTTTTTGATAATATTGCCAACGCCTGAAAAAATATTTTGGTCGAGTAAAACATCGCATACCAGGCGCTCGGGATTTTCCCGCAGTTTTTTCAGCGCCAGGCGCGGACTCCAGTGGTCGGACATCACATCGGCGCGCCAGTCATACGCCTGTTCCAGTTCGCCTTCGACCAGCTTGATCGAGCAAGTGTAGAAATTCAGCTCGCCACCTTCTTCAAACTGCAGCGACAACCGTGGCGTCGCGCCATCCTTGCGCTCGTCAATGCGGTAGCTGCCGAACATCAGAAAGTGGATGCGCAGCGTGTACAGCGGCAGTTCGACCAGGAAGTGTTTGCCCCAGCTGCGCAGCGAAAGGATGGGCTGGCCGACCAGCTCCTCGAAAGGCAGCGTCTTGCTATTGCCGCTGGCGGCACTGATCGTGCGGCCGGCGAAGCCTTGCACGGCTTCGGCGAGGATGGCGATCGATGGGCCTTCGGGCATGGCGGTCTCCTTTTCGACCAGTCTCCGGTTAGTGCGGCGCCCGCGCCGTGCGCGCACGCACAAAACCATGAGCCAGCGCAATGGCCGCGCGCTGCCCTCTGCCTGCAATCGGTTCATGAGTACCAACCACGACAGCGCTTTTCGCGCGTTATTCGCACATCCAGAGATCGTTAAGGATCTGCTGCAAGGCTTTCTTCCTTCCGCATGGTCAGCAGACTTCGAGTTTGATACTTTGGAGCGCGTCAACGGAAGCTATGTTGGCGATGCTGGGGAACAACGGCACAGCGATATGGTGTGGCGGCTGCGGATGCAGGGCGACTGGCTCTATCTCTACGTGCTGCTGGAATTTCAATCCTCTCCCGATCCGTGGATGGCCTTGCGGATGCAGGTTTATCTTGGACTCTTGTACCAGGATTTGGTAAAGCGCCATGAAACCCCGACTCGAGGAAAACTGCCACCGGTGGTGCCTGTTGTGCTCTACACAGGGGCTCGGAAGGGGCTAGTTAAGGAGCAGTTGCGTGAGCTAATAATGCCACCGCGTGCTGGCCTCGACATTTACCAGGCTGCCCAGCGGTACGTCTTAATTGATCTGCGCCGCGCTTCGCGTCGATTTCACTTCAGTCTGGACAATCTATTGGGCGCGCTAGCACTAATGGCATACGTAGTTCCGGACGAGTGGCCAATCGAGCTGGCCCAGCGTTTTGAGCAGTGGCTTCAGCAGGCGGGTGGCATTGAACTGCGTCGTACGGTCATGGTTTGGCTGCAGACCAGGTTGCCAGCGGCAGATAGTCGGCATACATTGGAATGGAAACAGATTGCACAAATTGAGGAGGCCGATGTGGCAAATATTCGTAACGGGATGCCGCTCTTTCCAACATTTGTCGAGCAGTTTGCATGGGGGTATGAACAGAACGCCAAGCAAAAATTGCTGGAGCGCCAACTGCGTAAGCGATTTGGTGAAATCCCTGCGGCATACGCAGTGGAGTTGGGCATGGCCGGACCAGTGGAATTCGATGCATGGTTCGATCGTTTAATTGATGGCAAGTCGTTGGACGAGATATTCGCACCGATCCCGGATGTCGAGGAGGACGACTTTAACTGGTACGATTGATGTTCATCGACAAGCCAGAACATAATGCTGATCCGCCGTACCACTGAACCCGACTGGCCGCTCCTCAAAGAACTCCGTCTGTCGGCGCTGCAGGACACGCCGACTGCCTTCGGCGTCAGCCACGCCAGCGCTGCCGCCAATGCCGATGAACAATGGCGCGACCGTGCCGCCGGGCGCGGGCCTGCGACCTACCTGCTGGCCTTCGATAGCGCAGGCGCCGCAATCGGCATGGTTGGCGGCGTGCTCAGTGCGGTGCAGGAATACAACCTGATTGCAATGTGGGTCAGGCCGGAGCAGCGCGGCAGCGGCGCAGCGGCGGCGCTGGTGGAGGCCATGCTGGCGCACGCTGTCGCACAAGGCCACCAGCGCGTGGTGCTCGACGTCTCGCCCGACAATGCGCGCGCGGCGGCGTTCTACCAGAAGCGCGGCTTCCGCTTCCTGCCGCATTGGGAAGCGCTGGAAAGCCATCCCCACATCCAGGTCCAGAAAATGGAATGGCGCGCCTGAAACCGGCCTTGGTGCTGCTGCCCGGCATGGATGGCAGCGGGATGCTGTTCGCGCCGTTGATCAAGGCGCTGGGCGAAGGGCAGCGCGTGATCCAGCTCAGCTACCCGCACGACCGCGTATTGAATTACGACGCCTTGGTGCAACTGGCGCGCCAGGCTTTGCCGGATGATGCGCCGTATGTCTTGCTGGGCGAATCGTTCTCCGGGCCGATTGCGATTACCCTTGCGGCGCAGCATCCGCCCGGCCTGCTTGGCCTGGTGCTGTGCTGCACCTTTGCCGCCAACCCGCGCCCGGCCTTGCGCCGCCTGGGGTGGCTGGTGCATGGCGCGCTGGTGAAGCCGGCTGCCTCACAGCTGGCGGCGCCGCTGCTGCTGGGGCGCGCTGGCGATGCGGAAGCGCGAGCCCTGCTGGTGCGGGCCCTGGCGCCTGTCACGGGCGCGGTGCTGGCGCAGCGTGTGCGGGCTGTGCTGGCGGTGGATGTGTCGGCGGCGCTGCCTGCGGTCGCGGTGCCGATCCATTACCTGCAGGCGCAACGCGACCGCCTGGTGCCGCCACGCTGCGCGGTGGAAATCGCGCGCTGGCATCCGCAGGTGGTCTTGCATGCCGTCGACGGGCCGCATTGCCTGCTGCAGGCGGCGCCCGCTGCCTGCGCGGCGCTGCTGCGCGCCATCCTGGCTGAGCTGGGCAGCGCAAGCGCCTGAGCGCTGCCGCTTGCGTTTGGCGCGGGGCGTGAAAACATTCGTTGGTGGTCACAATCTTGTCATTTTCGCTTCCTAGAATGGCGGGCAGTTTTAACTCCCCCCACCCTTGGAAAGCGTCATGGAAAACAAAATCGATCACGACGACATCGGCT
>NZ_JAYSCO010000004.1:73898-168551 GCF_041914865.1 Pseudoduganella sp.
CCCCCACCCTTGGAAAGCGTCATGGAAAACAAAATCGATCACGACGACATCGGCTACAACGATACCCCGAACGAACACTTCAGCGAAATCCTCGACAAGCGCATCAGCCGCCGCAACCTGCTGCGCGGCTCGGTGGCCTCGGCCATTTCCGTGATGATGGGTTCGGCCACGCTGACCGCCTGTGGCGGCGGCGACGATGCGCCGGTCGTCACCAAACCGGAAGTGCCGACCCCGAGCGAGAAGCTGCTGGGCTTCGCCGCCGTGGGCAAGAGCCTGGCCGATAGCGTGATCGTGCCGGCCGGCTACACCGCCACCGTGGTCTACGCCCTGGGCGATCCGCTGACCGCGTCCGCCACCGCCTACAAGAACGATGGCAGCGATGCCGATTTCGAGAACCGCGCCGGCGACCACCACGACGGCATGGAGTTCTTCGGCCTGGACAGCGCCGGCAAGCCATCGGCCAACGGCAATGAGCGCGGCCTGCTGGCCATGAACCATGAAGCCACCACCAACGACAAGCTGTCGTCCTTCTTCATCCACGCCAACGGCGGCACTAACACGCTGCCGCGCCCGGCAGCCGAAGTGGATCGCGAAACGGCGCTGCACGGCATCTCCGTGGTGGAAGTGCGAAAGAATGGCGGCAAGTGGGAGTACGTCAAGGATTCGGCGTACAACCGCCGCGTCACCTGCCTGACCGAGTGCGATATCCACGGCCCGGCCAAGGGCAATGCCCTGCTGAAGACCAAGTATTCGCCGGACGGTACCAAGACCCGCGGCACCCTGAACAACTGCGGCACCGGCAAGACCCCGTGGGGTTCCTTCGTCTCCGGCGAAGAGAACTGGAGCGGCTACTTCACCCGCGGCGCGGCGGACGATGCGGCGCGCGGCAACGACAAGAGCGTGGCTGCGCTCAAGCGCTATGGCCGCAGCCAGGGCGCCGCTTCGCGCCACGGCTGGGAAACCGGCGGCAGCGACGACAAGTACGCGCGTTGGAACAACTCCAAGCTGGGCGCTTCGGTCGATGGCACCGACGACTACCGCAACGAGATGAACGGCCAGGGCTACATCGTGGAAGCCGACCCGTACAACAAGACCCGCGCCCTGCGCAAGCGTACCGCCCTGGGCCGCTACGCCCATGAAAGCGCGGCGTTCGGCAAGACCGTGGCCGGCCAGCCGCTGGCGGTGTACATGGGCGACGACTCGCGCAACGAGTACATCTACAAATTCGTCTCCAGCGCCACCTGGAGCGACGCCGACGCCACCCCGGCCGACCTGCTGGCCACCGGCGACAAATACCTGGATGCGGGCAAGCTGTTCGTGGCCAAGTTCAACGCCGACGGCACCGGTTCCTGGATCGAGCTGAGCATCAGCAACGCGGCGATTGCCGGCTACGCTACCTACAAGTTCGCCGACCAGGCGGACGTGCTGGTGAATGCCCGCCTGGCGGCGGACGCTGTGGGCGCGACCAAGATGGACCGCCCGGAGTGGTGCTCGGTCAACCCGGCCAATGGCGAGGTGTACTTCACGCTGACCAACAACAGCTCGCGCACCGCGCCGGATGGCCCGAACCCGCGTAGCTATGAGGACATGAAGGGCACGAGCAAGCAGACCGGCAACGTGAACGGCCACATCCTGCGCGTCAAGGAAAAGGACGGCAACGCCTCCGCCACCTTCAGCTGGGACGTCTACCTGTTCGGCGCCCAGTCCGACGCCAACCCGGGCATGGTCAACCTGTCCAGCCTGACCGCGGACCAGGACTTCTCCAGCCCGGACGGCCTGGCCTTCTCCAAGGCCACCGGCATCTGCTGGATCCAGACCGACGACGGCGCCTACACCGATGCCACCAACTGCATGATGCTGGCCGGCGTGCCGGGCAGCGTGGGCGACGGCAAGAAAGTCACGCTGGCTTACCCGTCGGGCAATGTCGATACCTTCGTCGGCAAGACCCCGACCGCCGATACCCTGAAGCGCTTCCTGGTCGGCCCGGTCGACTGCGAACTGACCGGCATCGCCGAGACGCCGGATGGCAAGACCCTGTTCGTCAACATCCAGCACCCGGGCGAGGGCACCAGCCAGGCCAACCTGGCCGATCCGGCCAAGTACACCAGCCAGTGGCCGGCCAATGCCGGCTACGGCGCCGGCAAGCGTCCGCGCTCGGCCACCATCGCCATCACCAAGAATGACGGCGGCCGCATCGGCACCTAAGCCGCGCTAGCGGGGCAGCGACGGGCCGGACGTTTCCGGCCCGTTTTTTTTGTTAGAAACTGTTTCATCGGCACCGGCGGCGCGGCGGAGGAGTATATTGAAGGTTGTCTATGAAAGGATCGCTATCATGAAACGCCAAACCCGCCTCTGGATTGCAGCTGCCCTGATGCTGGCTGCGGCTGGCGCCGCGTCGGCCGGCACGGTGAACGTCACCTATAAGGACCCGGATAAATTCATCGATGTGCCGTTCTGGGACCAGGACCGGACCGAGGTGCTGAAGGAGTTTTCCGAGCATTTCGCGCGCCTGGGCAAGCAGTTGCCGGCCAACCAGCAATTGAACATTACCGTGACCGAGATTGACCTGGCCGGCCGGGTGGAACCGCGCCGTAACTCGATGCGCGATTTGCGCGTGCTGCGCGGCGGCGCTGACTGGCCCACCATGCAGCTGAACTATTCGCTGGAGCAGGATGGCAAGGTGATTGCCAGCGGCAACTCGAGCCTGAACAATATGATGTACCTGCAGGGGATTAACCCTTACCGCGAGGGTGACCTGCTGCGCTACGAGAAACCGATGGTCGATAAGTGGTTCAAGGAAACCTTTACCGCCCCGGCCCAGCTGAGCAAGAAATAAGGCCGGTCAGTCGATCCAGTTGACGCGGCTGAACTTGGCGCGGAAGTCGTCCGGCATCGGCACCACCTGGCTGCTCTTGTAGTTGTAGAAGACGAAACCCTGCTTGGCCATGGCAACTACCTTGCCATCGGCCGGGCGGGTGACGCGGAAGGTGACATCGCCGCCGTATTTATTGAAGTCCATCACGCCCACCTCGAACAGCAGCTGGTCGCGCGCATGCGCCTCGGCGCGGTAGGTGGTGGCCAGGTCGGTGACGATGATGCCGGTGCCGTCCGGCTCGGTTTCCTGCACGCCGAACTCGAACAGGAAGCGCGCCCGCGCTTCCGAGATCATGGAAATCATCGAATCGTTGCCCAGGTGGTTGGCGGCGTTGATGTCGGTCACGCGCACCGTCAGCTGGGTCGAAAAACAGAATTGGTCTTCCGGGAACTCGAGCTTCAGTCTGGCCATTGCGTTACGGTCGGGGGCAGTGGAAAGCCCCCATTGTAACCGCTACTTGCGCACGATCTGGTAAACCTTGCCGGCCCCGCTCAGCATGTAGATTTCGCCCGCCGCATCCTGGCCAAACGCCGGGATATTGCCCACGCTGCCCACGTCCCACTGCTTGGCTTCGCTGACGCTGCCATTGGCGTACAGGAAGCTCTTCAGGAAGCCCTTGCAGTAGTCCGAGTACAGGTAGCGCCCGGCCAGCTCGGGCAGGGCGGCGCCGCGGTAGACGAAGCCGCCGGTGATCGAGCAGCCGTTGGCATTGCCGGCGCCGTGTTCGTATTCGAAGGCGGGCAGGGTCAGGCCTTGCTGGCTGCAGGTGGCGCTGTTGTAGCAGCGCGTGCCTTCCATGATGTCCCAGCCGAAGTTGGCCGCCTTCAGCGCCGAGGAGACGATATTGACTTCCTCGCGCTGGTCCTGGCCCACGTCGGCGATGTACAGCGCGCCGCTGGCCGGGTCGAAGGCGAAGCGCCATGGGTTGCGCAGGCCGTAGGCCCAGATTTCGCCGCGCTTGCCATCCTGGCCGGCAAAGGGGTTGTCGGCCGGCGTCGTGTAGAGCGGCGGCAGCGGGTTGTCCACGTTCAGGCGCAGCATCTTGCCCAGCAGGGAGTCCAGGTTCTGCGCGTTGTTGTCGGGGTCGCCGGCGCCGCCGCCATCGCCGGTGCCGGCATACAGGTAGCCGTCCGGGCCGAAGGCCAGCAAGCCGCCGTAGTGGTTGGTGTAGGTCGGGTGCGGGATGGTGATGATGCGCTTGAGCGAGTCCTTGTCGGCCACGTTGGCGTCGGCCGACACGCGGACTTCGTCGATGGCGATATTGCTGAACTTGTCGGTGTAGTAGATGTAGAAGCGGCCGTTCTGCGCGTAGCCGGGGTGGAAGGCCAGCGACAGCAGGCCGCCTTCGCCGGTCGTGCTGATCAGCCCGCTCAAATCGAGGAAGGGCGTGGCGCGCACGCTGCCATCGGGCGCCAGGATGCGCACGCGGCCCGGCCGCTCGACAATGAAGCGGCGCGTGTCGCCGGCCGGCGCGGTCAGCAGCAGCGGCGCGTCGAAGCCGCTGGCCACTTCGCGCAGGGCCAGGGCGAAACTGGGCGTGGGCGGCTGCGGCGGCTCCGGCTGCGTGATGGGCGCGCTGCCGCCGCCACCGCCGCCGCAGCCGGCCAGCAGGGCGCTGCAGGCGAGGGCGGCCAGCCCGGTGCGTTGGGCGTGGGACGTGGGATGGGGTTTGCTGTGCTCAGCCATGTCTCTCTCCAGAACGGTCCAGCTAGCGAGTGTGGGCCCGGACGGCAGGGCGATCTGTGCGCCAACCCACGCAGCTCAGGCCGGACGCGGCGGCCGCCCCAGGTCGCGCAGGCAGGCTTGCAGGTCGTGCGGCGCGAAGCCGGCCACGTTCTTGGCCACTTCCACCGTGACCAGCTTGCGCGTTTGCTTGTCCAGGCTGTCGCGCAGCAAGCCGAGGAAACGCGGCGCGGCGATCAGGGCCAGGTGCTGGAAGCGCTGCTGGGCGGCGGCGGTGTCGAGCCGGTGGCCCAGGGCGCGCGCAAACTGGCGTACTTCATGCTGCACCGGCTCTTCCACGCGCGGCGCGGTATGGCCGCGGCCATCGGCGCCGAAATTCTGGCCATGCGCGTCGGACGCCAGCTGGCGGTTGTCGGCGCGGCCGAGCGGATTGGCCAGGTCAAACAATTCTTCCGGCTCCAGCTGCGGCTCGCGCAACTGGAAGATGCGGGCGTGGCTGCTGTCGGCCACGACGACCCAGGTTTTGTCCATGATCGCCTCCTCAGAGCTTGGCAGGCCAGTATAGCGCCGCCCGCCAGGCCCCCGGCGCGTTGTTGCCCTATGGAAATTATTGTCCAGCCGTGCGAAAATGGTAAGCTGGCAAGGCGAAGGCAGGGGCACGATGGACGAAGCGAACAGCGCAGCACCGCAGCAATTTTTCCGCACTCGCACGGCAGCGTTGGCGCTGCTGTGCGGCTTTGCCGTGACCGGCGCCCTGTTTGCCGGGGTCAGCCGGCTGGAGGCGCAGCGCGCCCAGTTAGCCTTTGAACAACGGGTGCAGGCGCGCGCCTTCGTGCTGCGCGAAGGCGTGGCCGGCGCGGTCGGCAGCCTGCACGCCGTCAACCAGCTGTTTGCCAGCCGCCCCGATACCAGCCGCGCCGAGTTCCGCCGTTTCGTGGCGCCGCTGCTGGCGCGCCACCCTTATGTGCTGGGCATCAGCTATTTGCGCTTCATCGAGCATGCCGAGCGGCCCGCCTTCGAAGCCTCGCTGCAGGCGCTGCGGCCGGGCGCCACGGTCAGCGACCTGCGCGATGGCCAGCTGGTGCCGGCCCCGGCGCGCGAACGCTACCGCGTGATCGATTACATTGAGCCGCTGGCCGACAATATGCGCGCGCTCGGCTTCGACACCCTGCAGGCCGACGGCGACGGCAGTGCGCGCCAGCGCGCCTATGCCAGCGGCGCGCCGGCCGCCGGCCCGCTGGTGCCGCTGGTGCAGCGCCACCAGGAAGGGCGGCGCCAGGGCGTGGTGGTGGCGATGCCGCTGTATGCCGGCGACGGACGGGTGGTGGGGGAAACCGCGCTGACCCTGCTGCCCGGCGAAATGATCAAGAAAATCTTTGCCAGCGCCGGCGCCGACAGCACGGCGCTGGCGCTGCGCGTGTATGCCGCCGCCAGCGCCGATCCGGCCAGCCTGGTGTACCAGTCGCCGCCGCCGCCCGCCAACGGCGGCCTGGAACTGCCGCGCTGGCTGTACCCGGCGCGCCTGGCGCCGGTCGCGCTGCCGCTTGACGTGGCGGGGGCGCGCTGGCAGCTGCAGGCGACGCCGCCGGCGCGCGTGCTGGCCAGCGAGCACCTGGCCTCGCTGTTTACGCTGGCGCTGGGCATCCTGACCACCCTGATCGGCTCGGCCTTTGTCGATTCGCTGAAACGGCGCAAGCTGCTGATCCAGCAGCGCGTCGATACCCGCACGGCGGAACTGAAGGCCGCCAACCAGGCCTTGCTGCTGCGCCAGCGCGCCATCGAGTCGAGCACCAATGCGGTGGTGATCACCTCCTGCGACTTGCACAACCCGATCGTCTACGTCAACCCGGCCTATGAACGCATCACCGGCTACAGCAGCGCCGAAGTGCTGGGCACCAGCCCGCGCCTGCTGTTCGGCGAGGACCTGGACCAGCCGGGCATCGACGAGCTGCGCACGGCCATCCGCGAGCAGCGCGACGGCCACGCCGTGCTGCGCTGCTACCGCAAGGACGGCAGCCAGTTCTGGAACGACATCTACATGTCGCCGGTGCGCGATGAGCACGGCGCGGTCACCAATTTCATCTCGATCCAGCACGACATCACCGCCATCAAGGAGTACGAATCCGAGCTGCACCACCAGTCGACGCACGACGGCCTGACCGGCCTGCCCAACCGCGTGCTGCTGCAGGACCGCCTGGCGCAAACCATCCAGCACTCGGGGCGCAAGGGGCACGAGCTGTGGCTGGTGTCGATCGACCTGGACCGCTTCAAATTTACCAACAGCCGCCTGGGCCACAAGGGCGGCGACCGCCTGCTGCAGATCGTGGCGGCGCGCCTGCAGGCGGCGGTGCGGCCGGTGGACACGGTGGCGCGCCTGGGCGGCGACGAGTTCGCCTTGCTGCTGCTGCCCGAACACGGCGGCAGCGCGCCGCGCGCCGAGCAGCTGCAGCGCGTGCTGGACAGCCTGGCCGCGCCGCTGGTGCTGGACAACACGGAACTGTTCCTGACCTGCAGCGCCGGCATTGCGGTCTTTCCCAGCGACAGCAAGGAGCCGGGCGTGCTGGCCGAGCGGGCCGACATCGCCATGTTTCGCGCCAAGGAAATGGGCGGCAACAACTACCAGTTCTACACCGCCGCCATGAACGAGCAGCTGGGCGAGCGCCTGCGCATCGAAAGCGCGCTGCGCACCGCGCTCGAGCGGCGCGAGTTCGAGCTGCACTACCAGCCGCAGGTGGACGCCGCCAGCGGCCGCATCATGGGCATGGAGGCGCTGATCCGCTGGCGCCATCCGGAAATGGGCATGGTGGCGCCCAACCGCTTCATCCCGCTGGCCGAGGAGACCGGGCAAATCCTGGCGGTCGGCCACTGGGTGCTGCGCACCGCCTGCCGCCAGCTGCGCGACTGGCAGCGCGCAGGGCGGCACGAGCTGCGCATGGCGGTCAACGTCTCGGCGCGCCAGCTGGCGGAACCCGATTTCGTGCAGGGCGTGGCGGAGGTGCTGGCCGATACCGGCCTGGCGCCGCACTGCCTGGAGCTGGAACTGACGGAAAGCGCGGTGATGAACGACGTGGCGCACGCCACGGAAGTGATGCACGCGCTGAAGAAGCTCGGCATCAAGCTGGCGATCGACGATTTCGGCACCGGCTATTCCTCGCTGGCGCACCTGAAGCGCTTTGAGATCGATGTGCTGAAAATCGACCAGACCTTTGTGCGCGACCTGACGGTTGATCCCGACGATGCGGCCATCGTCACCACCATCATCGCGCTGGCCGGCAACCTGGGGCTGGAAGTGATTTCCGAAGGGGTGGAAACGCAGGAGCAGCTCGACTTCCTGCGCCGCCATGGCTGCCGCCATATGCAGGGCTACTTCTTCGGCCGGCCGCTGCCGGCCGAAGCGTTCATCGCCCTGCTCGAGCAGAACGAACAGTCGCTCAGCGTTTCACAAAGCTGAACGGGTCGCCCTTCTTCCAGCTTGGCATGCTGCTGCCGTTGGCGACTTCGTAGCCCAGGTTCAGCGTAAACTGCGCCTGCTGCACCATGCCCGACAAATCCCAGCTGGCGTGGTACTGGTCGCTGACGCGGTGGTAGTCGTCCTTGAAGGCGACGATCTTGGCGGCGGAAGTGTCGTGCGCATGCTCGAACTCGAAATGGCCGTCGCCCGAGAACACGGCGGAGCCGACGTTAAAGGCCGGCACGCCGGCCTTGGCGAACTGGAAGTGGTCGGCGCGGAAATAGGCGCCCGACAGGTCCGGGATCGGCGGCGCCAGTTTCAGGCCCATGCGCCTGGCTACCTTGGCCGCGCTGTCGTACAGCGAGCTGCGCTCGGCGCCGGCCACGCCGATGTCGCGCGTGCGGCCGGCAAAGTTCATCGAATCGAGGTTCAGGTCGGCCAGCGTGTCCTTGAGCGGGAAGGCCGGGTTGGCGACGTAGGCCTGCGCGCCATGCATGCCGACTTCCTCGGCCGCCGGCCACAGGAAGACCTGCGAGCGTTTGGCCGGCTTCTGCACGGCGGCGGCGGCCATGGCCAGCAGGGCGGCGGCGCCGGAACCGTTGTCGATGGCGCCGTTGTAGATGCGGTCGGTGCCGTCGGCCGGGCCATCCACCTTGCCCAGGTGGTCCCAGTGCGCCGAATACACTACGGCCTGGCTGCGCAGCTTGGGATCGCTGCCCGGCACGATGCCGACCACGTTGAACTGTTCCACCTGGCGCACGCTGGAGCGGATCTCTGCGTGGGCGCCGATCTTCAGCTCCACCGGACGGAAATCCTTGCGCTCGGCGGCCGCGCGCAGCGTGTCCAGGTCGAAACCGGCGGCGCGGAACAGGGTGCGCGTGAAGTCTTCGGTCAGCCAGCCTTCCAGCAGGTTGCCGCCGCCGGGCGCGTGGAAGCGCTCCAGCGCGAAGCTGGTGGACGGCACGTTCCAGCCGTAGGCGGCGGACGGCGTGGTGTGGATCAGCAGCGCGCCGGCGGCGCCGCGCCGCACCGCTTCCTCATACTTGTACATCCAGCGCCCGTAGTAGGTGTAGCCCTTGCCGGCAAAGCGGTTCGGCTCCTCGGCGGTGGGCTGCGGGTCGTTCACCATCATGACCAGGATCTTGCCCTTGACGTCGACATCCTTGTAGTCGTTCCATCCTTCCTCCGGCGCAATGGCGCCGTAGCCGACGAACACCAGCGGCGCATCGAGCAGGACCTCGGCGCGGCCGCTGCCGGTGCCGATCAGCACATCCTGGCCCAGGCGCGGCGTGAAGGTGCTGGCGCCCGCCGCAAAGCGGATCGAACTGCCGTCCACCAGCTTGGTGCCCTGGAAGCGCACCGGCTGGCGGTACAAGCCATTGGCCAGCGGCTTGAGGCCGATCGCCGCCGCCTGGGTTTCCAGGTAGCGCACGGCCAGGTCGCCGCCGCGCTGGCCGGTGCCGCGGCCCTCCAGCAGGTCATCGGCAAGGAACGAAAGGTGGGCGCGCAACGGCGCCTCCTTCACCACAGGGGCCTGCTGCGCAGAGGCAGAAGCCGCCACCAGCGCAAGGCCGGCAAAGAAAATGTACGTAGTATCCATAGCGCCGATCTTACCGCATAATGAATCGGAAGAAGGTGCCTGACCCTGCGGGGCAGGCACCGGTTTACCGGTTTTGAAAAAAGGTCCCCATGAACGTCACCATCATCACCGGCGCCTCCGACGGCATCGGCGCCGAGCTGGCCCGCCAGCTGGCCGGAACAGGGCAGGCCCTGGTCCTTGCCGCCCGCAATGCCGCCGCGCTGGAGCAGGTTGCCGCCGACTGCCGCGCCGCCGGCGCCGAGACCCTGGTCGTCCCGACCGACGTCGCCCGGCAGGAGCAATGCCGGCAACTGGTCGCCGCCGCCGTGGAACGCTTCGGCCGCATCGACACCCTCATCAACAACGCCGGCCGCTCCGCCCACGCCATGTTCGACGAAGTGAGCGACTTAAGTTGGTACGAAGACCTGATGCGCGTCAACCTGTGGGGCGCCATCTGGTGCACCCACGCCGCCCTGCCGCACCTGAAGGCCAGCCAGGGCCGCATCGTCGCCGTGTCCTCGCTGGCCGGCCTGGTCGGCGTGCCGGGCCGCACCGCCTACGGCGCCACCAAATTCGCCATGGCCGGCTTCTTCGAAGCGCTGCGCGCCGAGATGAAGGCGCACGGCGTCAGCGTCACCACCGCCTATCCGGGCGTGGTCGACACCCAGATCCGTTATCGCGGCTACAACGCCGCCGGCGGGGAACTGGGCAAGAGCAGCCTGCGCGAGGAGGGCGCCATGCCGGTGGCCGAATGCGCGCGCCTGATCATCGACGGCATGCAGGCGCGCAAGCGCGAGGTGGTGATGACCGCCAAAGGCAAGCTGGGACGCTGGCTCAAGCTGCTGGCGCCCGGGCTGATTGAGAAGATGGCATTAAATGCATTAAAGGATGATGTCAAGCCGCAAAGGGTAAAATAGCGGTTTCCCCGCGTCGCATCAGGCGTACCAACAATAACCATTTATGAGTGCCGCCATGTCAGACACCCTGTTTACCGATTTGAACCTCAGCGCCCCCATCCTCAAGGCGCTGAAAGAAGTAGGCTACGAGACCCCATCCCCGATCCAGGCCTCGACCATCCCGTACCTGCTGGAAAACCGCGACGTGCTCGGCACCGCGCAGACCGGCACCGGCAAGACCGCAGCGTTCGCGCTGCCCATCCTGTCCCGCATCGACATCAAGCAGGTAGCGCCGCAGGCGCTGGTGCTGGCGCCGACGCGCGAACTGGCGATCCAGGTGGCGGAAGCGTTCCAGCGCTACGCCACCCACATCCCGAAGTTCCACGTGCTGCCGATCTACGGCGGCCAGTCCTACGGCCCGCAGCTGCAGGCGCTGCGCCGCGGCGTGCACGTCGTGGTGGGCACCCCGGGCCGCGTCATCGACCACCTGGAAAAAGGCTCGCTCGACCTGTCCGAACTGAAAACCCTGGTGCTGGACGAAGCCGACGAAATGCTGCGCATGGGCTTCATCGAAGACGTTGAACGCATCCTGCAGGAGACCCCGGACAGCCGCCAGACCGCGCTGTTCTCGGCCACCATGCCGGCCCAGGTCAAGCGCATCGCCACCACCTACCTGAACAACCCGGCGGAAGTCATGGTGGCCGCCAAGACCACCACCAACACCAACATCCGCCAGCGCTACTGGCTGGTGAGCGGCATGCACAAGCTGGACGCGCTGACCCGCATCCTGGAAGCCGAGCCGTTCGACGGCATGATCATCTTCTCGCGCACCAAGATCGGCACCGAAGAACTGGCCGAGCGCCTGCAGGCGCGCGGCTTCTCGGCCGGCGCCATCAACGGCGACATGCAGCAGGCGGCGCGCGAGCGCATCATCGGCCAGCTGAAGGACGGCAAGATCGACATCCTGGTCGCCACCGACGTCGCCGCGCGCGGCCTGGACGTGGAACGCATCTCGCACGTGGTCAACTACGACGTGCCATACGACCCGGAAAGCTACACCCACCGCATCGGCCGCACCGGCCGCGCCGGCCGCAGCGGCGAAGCGATCCTGTTCATCACCCCGCGCGAACGCAACCTGCTGAAACTGATCGAGCGCACCACGCGCCAGCCGGTCACCCCGATGACGCTGCCGACCCTGCAGGCGGTCAACGACGTCCGCATCAGCAAGTTCAAGGACCAGATCACCGACACCCTGGCGCAGGAAGGCCTGTCCTTCTTCGAAAACCTGGTGCGCGAATACGAAGCCGAACACAATATCCCGGCGGTGGAAGTGGCCGCAGCGCTGGCCATGATGGCCTGCGGCGGCAAGCCGCTGCTGCTCGACAAGTCGCGCGAAAAAGGCTGGCACGAAGACGGCGCGCCGGCGCAGCAGCGTGAAGGCCGCGAGCAGCGCGAACCACGCGAGCCGCGTGAACCACGTGAGCCGCGCCCGAAAAAGGAACGCATCGCGCGCGAGCCGGAGCAGGGCATGGCCACCTACCGCGTGGAAGTGGGCTACGAGCACGGCGTCAAGCCGGGCAATATCGTCGGCGCCATCGCCAACGAAGGCGGCATCGACTCCAAGTTCATCGGCCGCATCGAGATTTACGACGACTACTCGCTGCTGGACATGCCGGCCGACCTGCTGCCGGGCGACATCGAAGCGCTGCAAGTGCTGCGCGTCGCCGGCCAGCCGCTGCGCCTGCACCGCGACGGCGAAACCCCGCCACCGGCGCCAGCGGCCAAAGCCCCGCGTGCCGCCAAGGCGGAACGCGCCGCGCGCCCAGCCCCCGAGCTGTCCTCGCGCGCCGATGATGACGAACCGATGTTCGAAGAAGCGCCCAAGCGCAAGAAGAAAGACAAGGCAGCCGAAGGCGGCGCCCCGATGCCGATGCGCGCCTACCGCGTGGAAGTCGGTGCGCAGGACGGCATCAACCCGGGCAACCTGGTTGGCGCCATCGCCAACGAAAGCGGCCTCGAATCGCGCTTCATCGGCCGCATCGAACTGTTCGACGACCACGCCTTTGTCGAAATGCCGGACGGCATGCCGGACGACATCTTCAAGCACCTGCGCAAAGTCTGGGTCGGCGGCAAACAGCTGAAAATGACCCTGGCCGACGCCATGCCGCCAATGTCCGGCAAACACACCCCGCCGAAAAAGCCGACCACCAAGCCCAAGCGCTAGCATATTCGGGGTCTGACCCTATGGGTCAGACCCCGGTTTCCCGGTTTTACGGCTCCAAGCCCAAATGCTATCCTGCGAGCTATCCCGATCCTCGCCAAGGAAAAGCATGCCCGCACCGACCCACCCATCGCCTGAAGCGATCGTCACCCAGCCGATGGACCTGCAAGCCTACCTCGCCCTGACCGGCCCCGCGCCGGACAAGCGCGTCGCCTACGGCACCGCCCCCAGCCAGTTCGTCGAACTGTTCAAGCCCGCCGGTCCCGGTCCGCACCCCGTGGTGGTGCTGATCCACGGCGGCTGCTGGACCGTGCATTTCGGCGGCATCGAGCAGATGCGCAATATGGCAGGCGCGCTGACCCGGCAGGGCATCGCGGTCTGGAACATCGAATACCGACGCTATGACGAAGAAGGCGGCGGCTACCCCGGCATGTACCAGGACGTCGCCACCGCCGTCGACCTGCTCCAGCACGAAGCCAAGGCCAGCAACCTGGACCTGGCGCGCATCGTCGCCGTCGGCCACTCCGCCGGCGGGCACCTCGCGCAATGGGCCGTCTCGCGCCACAAGCTGCCTGAATGGAGCCCCGCCTGGGCGCCTGAACCGCTGCCGATCAAGACCGTGATCAGCCTGGGTGGCCTGGCCGACCTGCGCAACGAAGCGGACCTGATCCGCCGCACCTGCGAACGCGAGACTGCGCAGATCGCCGGCCACCCCAGCGCCGCCCGTCCCGACGTCTTCGCCGACACCTCGCCCGCGGAAATGCTGCCGGCCGGCGTGCGTACCATCCTGATCCACGGCGAGCATGACGACATCTCGCCCACCGTCACCGGCGAAAACTACGCCCGCCGCGCGCGTGCCGCCGGCGACCCCGCCGAGGTCATCGTCCTCCCCGGCGGCAGCCACTACGACGAAGTGTCCGCTGACTCGAAGGCCTGGGCCATCGTCAACGCCAGCATTCGCGAGGGGCTGGGAATTTGATGGAAGCGGTGATATTTGTCGGCATCCAGGCATCTGGCAAGTCGACCTTCTACAAAGAGCATTTCTTCAACTCCCATGTGCGTATCAGCAATGACCTGCTAAAAACCAAGAACAGGGAAAAGCTGATGTTCAAATTGTGCTTCGACACCGGCATGCCGCTGGTGATCGACAACACGAATGCGAGCAAAGTGGTGCGCACCCGCTATATAGAGCTGCTGCGCACTCACGGCTACAGGATCAAGTGCTATTACTTCAAAAGCGATCTTGATCGGGCATTGGCATGGAATGCCCAGCGCCGGGGCGCGGAGTGCATTCCGCGTGTCGGGATACTCAGCACCCATAAGCGCCTGGAGCTCCCCAGCATGGAAGAGGGCTTTGACGAATTGTTTTACGTCGACTGGATCGACGGCGAACGTGTTGTAAAGGAGTGGAATATTGAAGTTTGATGAACTCGATGAAGCGATGCGTGTGTACGAAACCGCGCACGATCAATGTGTATTGCCCGGCATTTACATGGTCGCGCGGATCGACGGCCGCAGCTTTACCCGCCTGACGAAGGAGACGGCTGGCTTTGAGGCGCCGTTTGACATTCGCTTCCGCGACTTGATGATCGAAACCACCAAGCACCTGATGAATTGCGGCTTCAAGGTGATCTACGGCTATACCGAGAGCGACGAGATTTCCCTGCTGTTTGACCTGGATATCAATGTCTTCGGCCGTAAGACAAGGAAGTACAACTCCATCCTGGCCGGCGAGGCGTCGGCAAAATTCAGCCTGATGCTTGGCAAGCTGGGGGCGTTCGATTGCCGGATCTCCGAGTTGCCCACCAAGCGCCTGGTGGTCGACTACTTCAGGTGGCGGAACGAGGATGCGCACCGCAATGCGCTGAATGCCCACTGCTACTGGATGCTGAGAAAAGAGGGCGTTGATCCCAACAGCGCCGCAGCCACCATCGCGGGCAAAACGCTGGCCGACAAGAACGAACTGTTGTTTAGCCGCGGAATCAATTTCAACGAACTGCCGAACTGGCAGAAGCGTGGCGTCGGACTGTACTGGGGTGTGGAAGAAAAGGCTGGCTTCAACCCGAAGGATAAGCTGCCAGTCATCTCGCAGCGCCGTGCCATCGTAACGGACCTGGAGCTGCCGATGCGCGACGAGTACAGCGCTTTCGTCGCCCAGTTCCTTGAGCGTTAAGGCGCGCCTGCCTGCGCTGGGCAGCTAGACCACGGCGGTGCTGAACGACTCGGGCCGCCGCGCAAGCAGTTGGGACAGGCGCTGCAGGCCCGCCTGCAGGCGCGCGCGGTCCTTGATGCTCCCTAACGAGATCCGGATTGCATTGGCGGAATCGCTGCCCGTTGCGAAGGCCTCCGCCGGTGTGACCGCGATGCCTTCGCTGGCGGCGGCGCGCGCCAGCTGCGAGGGGTTCCAGTAAGCCGGCAGCTCAAGCCATACATGCAGGCCGTCGCCGGGGCCGCTGTCCCGCCCCGCCAGGATATTCCACGCCATGCGGTGCCGCAGGCGCGCTTCCTGGCGTACGCCTTCCAGCAATGCATCGGCCGAACCGTCGAAGATCCATTGGGTGGCCAGTGCGGCCGTCAGCGGCGCGGTCGTCAGCGCAAATGACCTGAGCGCGGCCAGGAAGCGATCGCGCTGGTCCGGGTCGCGGATCAGCACAAAGGCGACGCGCAGGCCGGGCGTCAGGCATTTCGCCAGGGTGGAGATGTAGTACACCTGTTGCGGGGCAAACGTGGCGATGGGGGGCGGCGCGGCTTCGGCCAGGAGCCAGTAGGGATCGTCCTCGACGATGCGCAGATGGCAGCGTTTCGCGACGCTGGCGAGCTCTTTGCGCCGGCGTTCCGGCATCGTGCTGGCGGTCGGGTTCTGCAATGTCGGATTCAGGTAGAGCAGCGCAGGCTTGTGCTGGCGGCACGCTTCCTCAAGCAGTGCGGGGACCATCCCGTGCTTGTCCGTCCTGACCGCGATCAGCTGCCGCCCGAACTGGGCTGCGGCGGCACGCAAGCCGGGGTAAGTCGTGGGCTCGGCCAGGATAACGTCGCCCGGCTCCGTCAGCGCCAGGATCAAGGCGGCGAGCGCCGCTTGTGCGCCGGGGCAGACAATAAGCTGCCGGGAATCCAGCTGGCCAAACATCGGTTCGAGCCATTGGGCGCCGGCCTTGCGGTCGGAGTCGCTGCCGCCGGCCAGGTGGTAATCCATCAGCAAGCCGTTATCTGCCCGCATCAGCACCTGCGCCAAGCCTTGCTTCAACAAGTCGTCGAAGTCCACGCCATCCGGTGGCGGCGGGGTATTCATGCCCAGGTCGAGGATCGAGGTCAATTCGACTTTGGGCGCCGCGACATAGGTGCCGCGCGCGCCACGCCCTTCCAGCAGGTTGCGGCGCCGCGCTTCGTCGTAGGCGCGTGTGATCGTCGTCAGGTCGACGCCCAGCTGCGCTGCCAGCTGGCGCTGCGGGGGCAGGCGGTCACCAGGTTTCAGCGCTCCATCTTCGACTGCGCCCTGCAAGGCGTCCGCAATCTGCAAGAAACGCGGCCCACCGTGCGCGGCCAGGCGCGGCAGCCAGCTTGGCGCGTCCTTTTCTTGTATGGATTTCAACTGGGACATTTTGTCTCTATGTATGGAAATTGTTTTTGGTTAGTATGCCCCAAGTCAAAGCCTGGAAATTCAAAAAATGGATTGGGTCCCTGTAGTCTTGTTTACGTTCAAGTTCCTCGTGTTCGCCACGGGCATGTTCTTCGCCATCAAGTGGCATTACGACAAGGGGAAGGAGGAGCGGCGCGCCGCGCGCCGCGCCGGCGTCAAGGTGGCTGCCATCTTGCTGCCGTTGTTTCTTGGCCTGGGGCTCGCCGCTTACGTCCTGGTCCGGACCTCGGGCCTGGACCTGGGCCTCCCGTGATGGCGACAATGAGTGGGAAGATGGCTGGAGCTTTGCTCTGGCCGGCTAGCGGCCCTGCGGGCGGCCAGTGTCGGGCGCGGGATATTTGAGCGCGTTCAGTTTGATCTTGTCCAGCGCCGCCGCATGCAGGTCGACATCGAGCTTGTCGGCGATCTGCACCAGGTAGAGCAGCACATCGGCCAGCTCCTGCCGGATAGCTTCCTGCTGGCCTGGCGCCAGTTCCGGCGCGCGGCCGGTGGGCAGCCATTGGAAATGCTCGGCCAGTTCCGCCACTTCCACCGACAGCGCCATGGCCAGGTTCTTCGGCGTATGGTACTGCTCCCAGTCGCGCGCGGCGGCGAAGGCGCGCGTGCGCTGGCGCAGGTCGAGCAGCGGATCGGGGCTCATGCCGCCTTCTCCATGAAGACGCTCAAAGGATCGTCGCGGTAGTCGCCGTACGGGCCGCGCACGCGGTAGCCCAGGCGTTCATACAAGCCGATCGCCTCCGGCTGCGCAGGTCCGGTCTCCAGCATGAACTGGCGGCAGCCGCGCGCCAGCGCTTCCGCTTCCAGCATGCCGAGCAGGCGCTGCGCCACGCCCTGGCCGCGCGCGGCCGGATGCACGAACATGCGTTTCACCTCGCCGTAGGACGGCGTCACCACCATGGCGCCGCAGCCGACTGCCGCGCCGTCGGCGTTGCGCGCCACGGCGAACAGCACGTTCGGCTGCAGCAGCGAATTCATGTCGAGCGCATACACGCTCTCCGGCGGGTACAGCGACAGCTGGTAGGCGTCCAGCTGGTCGATCAGTGCCACAACTTCCGGCTGGTTGGGGGATTCGAGTTTGATGTCCATCCCGGAATGGTATCATCCCTGCGCCACCTGACCGGGGCCGGTCCGGGGCGAGACATGTATAAGGATAACCATGAAATCGCTAGTCCCTCACGCCATTGCACTGGCAGTTGGTGTGCTTGCCGCCACCAGCGGCATCGCGGCCGACAACAAGGCGCCCACCGCCCGCGCCGAGAACCCCTACCTGAGCCAGGCCGATGCCGCCGCCCGTTCGGCGCGCGTGTCGAACGTCGCCTATGTGCTGGATTTCACGCTGACCGGCAAGGAAAGCTTCAGCAACACCACCACCGTGACCTTCGACCTGAAGGACAACGCCCAGCCGCTGACCATTGACCTGAACAAGGCCAGCGTCAAGCGCCTGGTGGTCAACGGCAAGAACGTGGCGGCGCCGCAGTACAACAACTGGTTCATCACCCTGGCCGCCGCCGACCTGCAGGCCGGGCGCAACACGGTGACGGTGGAGTTCGAGCGCCCGCACAGCACCAATGGCGAGGGCCTGCACCGCATGGT
The DNA here is from genome assembly GCF_041914865.1 of Pseudoduganella sp. NCBI lineage: Bacteria > Pseudomonadati > Pseudomonadota > Betaproteobacteria > Burkholderiales > Oxalobacteraceae > Pseudoduganella > Pseudoduganella sp. The sequence goes on from NZ_JAYSCO010000004.1 coordinate 91,834, forward strand.
CGATCCGGTCGATGGCCGCGTCTACACCTATTCGCATTTCGAGCCGGCTGCCGCGCACCAGATGTTCGCGCTGTTCGACCAGCCGGACCTGAAGGCGACCTACCAGGTCAACGTGACGGCGCCCGCCGACTGGACCGTGGTATCGACCACGCGCGAGTCGAAGGTGGAGGACGCCGCCGGCCAGGCCGGCATGAAGCGCTGGACCTTCCCGGCCTCCAAGATCCTCAGCCCGTACAACTTCTCGCTGCACGCCGGCCCTTACAAGGTGTGGGAAGACACGAAGAGTTCGAAGTACCCGATGCGCCTGTTCGCGCGCCAGTCGGTGGCGGACCAGGTCGACCCGGCCCTGTGGTTCGAATACACCAAGCAGGGCCTGGACTGGTTCGACAACTACTTCGGCATCCCTTACCAGTACGCCAAGTACGACCAGCTGATCGTGCCGGACTTCCTGTACGGCGCCATGGAGAATGCCGCCGCCATCACCTTCGCCGAGCACTCCTTCCTGTACAAGGACAAGCCGACCAGCGCCCAGAAGCACGACCTGGCCAGCGTCATCATGCACGAGATGGCGCACCAGTGGTTCGGCGACCTGGTCACCATGGAATGGTGGAACGGCCTGTGGCTGAACGAGAGCTTCGCCTCCTTCATGGGCACCCTGGCCACCGCCGAAGCGACCGAGTTCAAGGACTCGGCCTGGCAGTACTTCTACTCGCAGGGCAAGTCGGCCGCCTATGTGATGGACCAGCGCGTCACCACGCACCCGATCGAGACGCCGGTGCCGTCCACCGCCAACGCCTTCGACAATATCGACGCCATCACCTACTCGAAGGGCGCCTCCACCCTCAAGCAGCTGCGCCACCTGCTGGGCGAGGAGACGTTCCGCAAGGGCGTGCACAACTACCTGGTCAAGTACCAGTGGAAGAACGCGAAGCTGGACGACTTCATCGGCAGCCTGGCCGCCGCCGCCGGGCGCGACCTGGGCCAGTGGACCCAGGACTGGCTGTACCAGCCGGGCGTGAACACCATCACCGCCAACTACAGCTGCAAGGCCGGCAAGATCGACGCCTTCAGCCTGCAGCAAAGCGCGGTGGCGCAGTTCCCGACCCTGCGCGAGCAGCGCGTGCAGCTGGCCCTGATGCAGAAGCAGGGCAAGCAGCTGAACGTGGCCAAGGTGCTGCCGGTGACCTACAAGGGCGTCAGCACCGAGGTGGCGGAGCTGAAAGGCGCCGCCTGCCCGGACCTGGTCTACCCGAACTACCAGGACTGGGGCTTTGTGAAAGCCAAGCTCGATAGCCGTTCCTTCGCCACCGCGCGCAAGGATGTGAGCAAGGTGGAGGACAAGCTGCTGCGCACCATGCTGTGGCACAGCATGTGGGACAACGTGCGCGACGGCGCGCTGCCGCTCAACGAGTTCCTCGACACGGTGCTGATCAACGCGCCGCTGGAGAAGGACTATGTGCTGCTGGGCGACGTGCTGGGCAAGTCGGGCCAGGCGCTGCGCTACCTGCGCACCATGGCGCCGGAGGGCGCCTACACCCGCAGCGTGGCGGCGCGCCTGGAGAAGATGGCCTGGACGCAGGCCAAGGCCGCCAAGGGCGACTTCCAGCGCCGCTGGTTCGGCACCTACCTGGCCGCCGCCGGCAGCAAGGAATCGCTGGCGCGCATCGCCGCCATGCTGGATGGCCGCGAGCAGCTGCCGGGCCTGGCCCTGAGCCAGGACCTGCGCTGGGAGATGATCGCCATCCTGAACCGCAAGGCGTATGCCGGTGCCGAAGCGCGCCTGGCTGCCGAGCAGGCGCGCGACAAGTCCGACAGCGGCGAGCTGGCCGTGGTCACGGCGCAGGCCGCGCGTCCGGACGCCAGGGTGAAGCAGGAGTGGCTGGCCAGGATCGGTGACACCCAGACCAAGCTGCCGTTCTCGCGCATCCGCGCCGCCATGTACGCGCTGTACCCGGCCTCGCAGGTGGCACTGAACGAGCAGAGCGCCGCGGCGCGCCTGGCCCAGCTGCCGCAGCTGGACAAATCGGCTGGTCCGGTCTACATGCGCGACTACGCGGGCGCCATGATCCCCGCCACCTGCACCGCCGCCAGCGTGCAGCGCCTGGCCGACGCCGCGGCGGCCCATCCGGACCTGAGCGCCGGCACCCGCCGCGCTTTGCTGGTGGCGCACCAGGAAGACCAGCGCTGCGTGGCCATGCGCGCCGCGCTGACGGTCAAGCTGGATTAAGGCGGATTCACGCCGGGCTGGTGCCCGGCGTGCGCGCCGACAGCGCGGCCTGCGCCGCCAGCAGGTCGAGCAGGGCCGGCAGCGGCGCCGGGCGGCCCAGCAGGTAGCCTTGCAGCGCGTGGCAGCCGTGGGCGGCCAGGAAGTCGGCCTGGGCCTGGGTTTCCACCCCTTCCGCCACCACGCGCAAGCCCATTTGCTCGGCCATCGCCAGGATGGCCTGCACGATCACCACGTCGTTCGGGTCGTCCGGCATGTCCATGATGAAGCTGCGGTCGATCTTCAGTTCGTACAGCGGCATGCGCTTCAGGTAGGCCAGGCTGGAATAGCCGGTGCCGAAGTCGTCGATCGAGAAGCGCACCCCGAGCGCGGCCAGTTCGTTCATGCGCGCCACCGTCTCCTCCAGTTTCTCCACCAGCAAACCCTCCGTCACCTCCAGGATCAGCAGGGCCGGCTCCACCGCGTGCTCCTGCAGGGTATTGCGCACCTGCTGCACGAAATCGGCCTGGCGGAACTGCTGCGGGCTGACGTTGACCGACAGCGGCAACGACAGCCCCTGCGCCGCCATGCGCTGCTGCGCCAGGCACGCCTGGCGCAGCGCCCACATGCCAAGCGGTACGATCAGGCCCGCTTCCTCCGCCAGCGGGATGAAGATGGCGGGCGACACCATGCCGCCATCGTCGCGCTCCCAGCGCATCAGCAGCTCGGCGCCGTGCAGGCGGCCCTGGCAGTCGAACTGCGGCTGGTACACCATGTGCAGGCGGTCCTGCTCGATGGCCTGTGCCAGCTCGTGCTCCAGCGTCAGGCGCCGTTCGACCTCGGCCTGCATGGTGGCCTCGAAAAAGGCGATGCCATTGCGGCCGGCGGCCTTGGCGCGGTACATGGCGGTATCGGCCTCGCGCAGCAGGTCGTCGGCGTTCTGGCCGAACTTGGGCAGCAGCGTCACGCCGATGCTGGCGGAGCAGGCGTAGAACTGGCCGCCGATCTCGAAGTCGCGCGCCAGCGCGGCGCGGATCTTTTCCGCCACCAGCTGCGCCGCGCTGCCGGCCGCCTGCAGGTCGGGCGCCAGGTGGGCCAGGATCACCACGAATTCGTCGCCGCCGATGCGCGCCACCGTGTCGCTTTTGCGCACCAGTTCCGACAGGCGTTCGGCCGCCAGCTGCAGCAGGGTGTCGCCGGTGGCGTGGCCGCGCGCGTCGTTGATGGTCTTGAAGCGGTCCAGGTCGACGAACATGACGGCGCTGAACACTTGCTGGCGCTCGGAGCTTGCTAGTAAGTTACCCAGGCGGTCCAGCAGCAGGCGCCGGTTGGGCAGCCCGGTCAGCGGGTCGTAGAAGGCCAGCTGCTCGCCCTCGGCCAGCGAACGCGCCAGGTGGCGCAGCAGCACGCCGCAGCTGAAGGTGAGGATGCCGGCGATGAACAGGTAATTCAGGGCCACGATGGCGGCGCGCAGGGCGGCGTCGTCCGACAGGCCGACGGCAGCCGGGTCGGGCGCCGGCGCAAAGCCGGTCAGCACGATCGCCACCGCCCCGGCCAGCAGCAGCCAGATGGCCGGCTTCAGGCCCACCAGCAGGGCCGCCAGGCAGGGCACGGCCAGCAGGTAGGTGTGCGCCACCGGGCCCACCTGCAGCATCAGGGCCAGGCCGACGGCAAAGGTGATCAGCAGGAATTGCAGGGCGCGCGCCTGGTAGGACACCAGGCCTTCCAGCCGCCACAGCATGGCCAGCCAGCCGAGCGCGATCACATCCACCACCACCACGCCCCACAGCCCTTCGCGCGCCGATTGCAGGATGCTTGGTATCGCCGTGCACAGGCCCAGGACCAGCACCACCTGGACCAGACGGGAAAAGATGGCAGCGCGCCAATGTGTTATCTGGTCCGGGCCATTCATGGAAGCATTTCCTTGCTCTTAGGAACCTTCATGGTACGCCCAAACCGGGCCCGGTGTCACATGCCGAGCCATCCTGTTGTTGTGATATTTCGAGAGACTTTTGCGTGTGACTTTCTTATAGAATCGGCAGTTTAGTGGAAAAAATAAGGGATATACGTATGAAATCGACAATGATCCTGGCCGCTGGGGCCCTGTTCCTGGCTGGCTGTGCCGGCACCCAACCGCAATTGGGCGGTGCCAGCACCGTCGCTACCGGCAGCGCCGGCGGCGAAAACGCCAACAACGCCAGCAGCCAGCTGGAAAAATGCGACAAGCCGCTCGGCACCCTGGCCGTGGTGGAAGACCGCAGCGCGCCGTGGTACCAGCAGCTGGGCCAGTACAAGCTCGGTTCGACCACGCCGGTGCTGCGCATGATGATCCAGCAGTCGAACTGCTTCGTGGTGGTGGACCGCGGCGCAGCCATGGACAATATGATGGGCGAGCGCGCGCTGGCGCAGTCGGGCGAGATGCGCTCCAACAGCAACTTCGGCAAGGGCCAGATGGCGGCCGCCGACTACACCATGAGCCCGACCATCACCTTCAGCCAGAAAGGCACCCAGGGTGTGGGCGGCGCGCTGGGCGGCTTTGGCCTGATCGGCAGCGTGGCCGGCATGGTGGCCGGCAGCATGAAGGCCAATGAAGCCTCGACCATGCTGCTGATGGTCGACAACCGCTCCGGCGTGCAGCTGGCGGCGGCCGAAGGCAGCGCCAAGAACTTCGATTTCGGCATGTTCGGCGGCCTGTTCGGCGGCGGCGGCTTCGGCGGCGCGGGCGGCTACAGCAACACCCCGGAAGGCAAGATCCTGGTGGCCTCCTTCATGGACTCCTACAACAACGTGGTGCGCGCAGTGCGCAACTACAAGGCGCAGGAAGTGGCGGGCGGCCTGGGCACCGGCGGCGCGCTGGGCGTGCAGGGCGGCACCACCCCGGCCTCGAAGGAAGTGCCGGCCAAATCCAAGGCCAAGAAGAAGTAATCCCCTGTTTGCCGGGCGTGGCGCACGCCCGGCAAATTGCCAGCCGCGCCATCCGTTTGCTATAGTTCCCCGCTGCAGTCTTTGCGCGGAGCTTTCCCTTTGAATACCCAAAACTTACCAACCGGCGCCGCGCCAATCCGGGTGCTGCTGGTGGACGACCATCCCATGCTGCGCGCCGGCCTGGCCGATGCCATTGCCGGCCAGCCCGACATGCAGGTGGTGGCCGAAGCCGGCGACGGCAATGAGGCGCTGGCAGCGCATGCCGCCTGCCGCCCCGACCTGACCATCATGGACATCGCCATGCCCGGCATGTGCGGGGTGGAGGCGCTGCAGGCGATCCGCGCCCAGTTCCCGCAGGCGCGCGTCGTCATGCTGACCACCTTCGGCGGCGACGTGCAGGTGCGGCGCGCGCTGGAGGCCGGCGCCGCCGGTTTCCTGCTGAAGAGCAGCCTGCGCAAGGAGCTGCTGACGATGATCCGCGCCGTGCACGGCGGCCAGCGCTATATTTCGCAGGAGATCGCGCAGCAGCTGGCCAGCCACCTGGGGGCCGGCCTGCTGAGCGAGCGCGAGGTGGAGGTATTGCGCTGCGCCGCCGGCGGCAATGCCAACAAGCGCATCGCGCTCGAACTCGATATCTCGGAAGAGACGGTGAAGGCGCATATGCGCAGCATCCTGTCCAAGCTCGATGCGAATGACCGCACGCATGCGGTCACCATCGCCCTCAAGCGCGGCATCATCGCCCTTTGACGGCGGCCATCGCCAGCAGCGCCGCCACGGCCGGCAGCAGGCCCCAGCCCATGCCCCAGCGCGAAGCCAGCGCGCCGCCCACGCAGCCGGCGGCAAAGGCCAGCACGCCGGCGCCCAGCGCCGCCAGGGCCGGCCGCTCGGCGCCGCCGGCGCGGTCCAGCGCGTCGATCACCAGCTGCGTCACATTGCCGGTCATGACGGTGCTGGCCGGCAGCTGCGCCAGCAGCAGCTTGCCGTAGCCGTTCTGCGCGCCCATGGCGGCGGCGCACAGCAGGCCGGTGGCCATGTCGCCGGCGCCGGCCAGGCCGCAGGCGGCCGAGGCCAGCATCAGCGCCGCCTGCAGCAGGTGCGAGGAGCGCAGCGCGTCGTCGCCGGCGCGCTGGCGGCGCCGCACCAGGGCGCGCACCGCCACGATGCCGGCCACGAAGGCGGGGAAGGCGAGCAGCTTGAGCAGCACGTCATTGCCCGGCGTGACCACCTCGCGCCCGATCAGCACGAAGTTGCCGGTGACGTGGGCCGTGAACAGGCCGTGCAGGGCGATGAAGCCGAGCGTGTCGACATAGCCGGCGATGAAACTCAGGCTGGCGCCGCGGGTTGCCATGTTTTTTCCTTGTTTGCCAGGTCGTGCCAGGCCACCAGCAGGAAGCCGCCGGCCAGGCCCAGGTGTTCATAAAAAGCGTTGGCCGCCATGAAGCGTTCGGCGCCCGCCAGTTCCCAGTAGCGGTTGGCGATGCAGCTGGCGGCCACCGTGAACAGGGCCAGCCAGGCCGCGCCCAGCCAGCGCAGGCGGCCGCTCAGCACCATGGCCGCCGCCCCCAGCTCGCCGGCGATCACCGCTGCCGCCAGCGGCGCCGCCGGCTGCAGGCCGAAGTGCTGCATCTCGCCCACCGCGCCGCCGAAGTCGAGCAGCTTGTTCAAGCCGCCCTGCAGGTAGGCGGCGCACAGCAGCAGCAGGGCCAGCCAGTGCAGGACGCGCGCGGCGCGGCCCGCATGGCCGCCGCGATGGGTACGCAGGCGCGCTGCGCCGGGCAGGTGCGGCGCCATCGTCACACCGCCCAGCAGGAGCAGCCCAGCGCGCCCCAGAACGACTGCAGGTCGGCGACCGGCAGGGAACGCGTCCACGCCGTCGCGTGCTGGTGGCCGTGCATGCCGCACTGGCGCGCGCAGCCGCAGGCCGCCTGCGCGCGCGCCTGGCCGGCGCCGGCATTGTCCGCGCCGCGCCGGCCGTCGGCCGTGCGGTAGGCGCCCTGCGCCGTGCTGACCAGGGCGCCCGGCATGGCGCCCCAGGCGCCGTAGCCGCCGTAGCGCCGCACCGGCGACCAGTCCGGCATGGCCGGCGGCAGCGGCGCGTCGAACCCGGCGAACGGACCGGCCGCGTACACCACCTTGCCGCCCACCACGGTCAGCAGCGACGTCGTGTCCGCGATCTCGTCCTCCGGGCAGCGCAGGAAGTCGCGGTCCGGCACCATCACGTCGGCCAGCTGGCCGACCGCGATGCGGCCCTTCTTGCCTTCCTCGTTGGAGAACCAGGTCACGTTCTCGGTCCACATGCGCAGCGCCGCCTCGCGGTCCAGCAGGTTGCGCTGCGGGTACAGGCGCATGCCGCCCACCGTGCGCCCGGTGGTCAGCCAGGACAGCGACACCCACGGGTTGTAGGAGGCCACGCGCGTCGCATCGGTGCCGGCCGATACCTTCACGCCCGACTCCAGCAGGTACTTCACCGGCGGCGTCGCTTCCGCCGCCGCCGCGCCGTAGCGCTCGACGAAGTACTCGCCCTGGTAAGCCATGCGGTGCTGCACCGCCACCCCGCCGCCCAGCGCGGCGATGCGCTCGACCGACTGCGGCGAAATGGTTTCCGCGTGGTCGAAGAACCAGTGCAGGCCGTCCAGCGGCATGTCGCGGTTGACCTTCTCGAACACGTCCAGCGCGCGCGAGATGGTTTCGTCGTAGGTGGCGTGCATGCGCCACGGCCAGCGGTTCTGCACCAGGATGCGGACCACGCCTTCCAGGTCGTCCTCCATAGTGGCCGGCAGGTCCGGGCGCGGCTCGCGGAAGTCCTCGAAGTCGGCCGCCGAGAAGGTCAGCATCTCGCCCGCGCCGTTGTGGCGGAAGTAGTCGTCGCCCTGCTGGTACTTGCTGTGCTGGGCCCAGTGCAGGAAGTCTTCCTTCTCCTGCTTCGGCTTTTGCGTGAACAGGTTGTAGGCCAGGCGCACGGTCAGCTGGCCGGCGTCGGCCAGCTGCTGGATCACCTGGTAGTCCTCGGGATAATTCTGGTTGCCGCCGCCGGCGTCGAGCGCGCCGGTCACGCCCAGGCGGTTCAGCTCGCGCATGAAGTGGCGCGTCGAATTCAGCTGGTACTCGGGCGGCAGCTTGGGGCCTTTGGCCAGGGTGGCGTACAGGATGGAAGCATTCGGCTTGGCCAGCAGCAGGCCGGTCGGGTTGCCGGCGCTGTCGCGCAGGATCTGGCCGCCCGGTGGCTGCGGCGTATCGCGGTCGTAGCCGACGGCGCGCAGCGCGGCGCCGTTCAGCAAGGCGCGGTCATACAGGTGCAGGATAAAGACCGGCGTGTCGGGCGCGGCGGCGTTCAGCTCCTCGATGGTGGGCAGGCGCTTTTCCACGAACTGGTGCTCGGTGAAGCCGCCCACCACGCGCACCCATTGCGGCGCCGGCGTGATGGCCACCTGGGCGCGCAGCATGGCCATGGCGTCGGCCAGCGAGCGCACGCCGTCCCAGCGCAGCTCCATATTGAAATTCAGCCCGCCCCGGATCAGGTGCAGGTGGTTGTCGATCAGGCCGGGCAGCACTCGCCGCCCTTGCAGGTCGATGATGCGGGTGTGCGGGCCGGCCAGCGGCAGGATCTCGCGCGTTTCGCCCACATGTGAAAAACGGCCGCCGGTGACGGCGACCGCTGCGGCCTCGGGCTGGCTGCGGTCCAGCGTCGTGAAGCGGCCGTTGTGAAGGATCAGTTCAGGCGTGGTCATTGTTTCTCCTGAGGTTTGGCAGCGCAAGGCAGTTCGCCGAAACAGTGCGGCTTGACCTGCTCTTGCAGCCATGATACCTGCGGCGGCTTGGGCGCCAGCCACTGGCGCACCAGCGGCGGCACCTGCTCGCCCAGCAGGATGCCGAGCAGCCCGACCAGCGCCACCACGGGCGGCGCCGGCGAGCGTACGTTCAGCACGCCGTACAAGATGCCGGCCAAGAGGCCGGCACCGAGCGAGAGAAGATAAATCTTCACTGGCCTTCCTTGGCGTGGAACATGGTCTGGGCGTAGATGATGCCCAGGCCGTAGGCGCCGCCGAACTTCTTGGCGATGCCGGTGGTCAGCTCATAGCTGTCGGTGCGGGCCCAGTCGCGCTGCAGTTCCAGCAGGTACTGCAGGGAGGTCATTGGACGGGCGCCAGCCTGCACCATGCGGTCCATGGCGCGCTCATGCGCCTCGGACGACACGTCGCCGCAGGCGTCGGCGATCACGTACACCTCGAAGCCCTGGTCCAGCGCCGACAGCGCCGGGCCGACGATGCAGACGCCGGTCCACAGGCCGGCCAGCACGATGCGCTTCTTGCCGATGGCGTTCACGCGGCGGATCACGTTCTCGTCCTCCCAGGTGTTCATCGAGGTGCGGTCGGTGATTTCCGCGTTCGGGAAGGCGGACTTGATCTCGTCGAACACCGGGCCGGAGAAGCTCTTCTCGGCCACCGTGGTGACGATGGTCGAGACATCGAAGCCGGCCGCGGCATGCGCCACCAGGGCCGCGTTGTTGCGCAGCTGCACCGCGTCGATCGAGTGCGTGGCGAACGCCATCTGCGACTGGTGGTCGATCATGATCAGGGTGTGGTCGCGCGGGGTCAGCAGCAGGGAACCCGGGGTGGCTTTGGCGGTAATGGTCATAACAGTTTTCCTTTCGGTGGTTACCAGAGTGGTTTCAGTTTGTCGAGGGCGGCGGCGACGCCGGCGCCGTAGGCCTCATCGGCCTTGTTGCAGTTCTCGATGTGGCGCTGCTGGATCTCCAGCGAGGCGCCTTGCAGCGAGCGCGCGGTGTTGTCGAACAGGGCCTGGCGCTGCTGCTCGTCCATCAGGCGGAACAGGGCGCGCGGCTGGCTGTAGTAGTCGTCGTCGGCGCGGTGGTTCCAGCGCGCGGCGGCGCCGTCCAGGGCCAGCGCCGGCTCGGCGTAGGCCGGCTGCTGCGCCCACTCGCCCTTGGAATTGGGTTCGTAGCCGATGCTGCCGCCGTGGTTGCCGTCCACCCGCATGCCGCCGTCGCGGTGGTAGCTGTGGAACGGGCAGCGTGGCGTGTTGACCGGGATCTGGTGGTGGTTCACCCCCAGCCGGTAGCGCTGCGCGTCGCCGTAGGCGAACAGGCGCGATTGCAGCATGCGGTCGGGCGAGAAGCCGATGCCCGGCACCACGTTGGCCGGCGTGAAGGCGGCCTGCTCGACGTCGGCGTGGTAGTTGTCCGGGTTGCGGTTCAGCTCCAGCACGCCCACTTCGTGCAGCGGGTAGTCCTTGTGCGGCCACACCTTGGTCAGGTCGAATGGGTTGAACGGCGCGGCGGCGGCCTGTTGCTCGCTCATCAGCTGCACTTTCAGCGTCCAGCGCGGGTAGTCGCCGCGCTCGATCGCTTCGAACAGGTCGCGTTGCGACGATTCGCGGTCTTTCGCGATCAGCTCGGCCGCCTCGGCGTCGGTCAGGTTGACGATGCCCTGCTGGCTGACGAAGTGGAACTTGACCCAGTGCCGCTCGCCCGCCGCGTTGATGAAGCTGAAGGTGTGGCTGCCGAAACCGTGCATGTGGCGGTAGGACGCCGGGATGCCGCGCTCGCTCATTACGATGGTGACCTGGTGCAGCGCTTCCGGCAGCAGGGTCCAGAAGTCCCAGTTGTTGTCGGCGCTGCGCAGGTTAGTGCGCGGGTCGCGCTTGACGGCGTGGTTCAGGTCCGGGAACTTGAGCGGGTCGCGCATGAAGAACACCGGCGTATTGTTGCCGACGATGTCCCAGTTGCCCTGCTCGGTGTACAGCTTGACGGCGAAACCGCGGATGTCGCGCTCGGCATCGGCCGCGCCGCGCTCGCCGGCCACGGTGGAGAAGCGCACGAAGGCCTCGGTCTTCTTGCCCACCGCGCCGAACACGGCGGCCTTGGTATAGCGCGTGATGTCGTGCGTCACGGTGAAGCTGCCGTAAGCGCCGGAACCCTTGGCGTGCATGCGCCGCTCCGGGATCACCTCGCGGTGGAAGTGGGCCAGCTTTTCCAGGTGCCACACGTCCTGCAGCAGCAGGGGGCCGCGCGGGCCCGCCGTTTCCACGTTCTGGTTATCCGCGACCGGCGCGCCGGCCGCGGTAGTCAACAGGCGGTCCATGGTTTAACCCTTGATGAAGGCCAGCAGGTCGGCGTTCAGCTTGTCCTTGTGGGTGTCGGTCAGGCCGTGCGGCGCGCCCGGGTACACCACCAGCCTGGCGTTCTTCAGCAGCTTGGCGGCAGCGTGCGCCGAGGCGCCGATCGGCACGATCTGGTCGTCGTCGCCGTGCAGCACCAGCATCGGGATCTCGATCTTTTTCAGGTCGGCCGTGAAGTCGGTTTCCGAGAAGGCCTTGATGCAGTCGTAGGTGTTCTTGTGGCCGGCCATCATGCCCTGCATCCACCAGGCGTTGATCATGCCCTGCGACGGCTTGGCGCCCGGGCGGTTGAAGTTGAAGAAGGGGCCGGAGGCGATGTCCAGGTAGAGCTGCGAGCGGTCCTTCAGCGAACCGGCGCGGATGCCGTCGAACACTTCGATCGGCAGGCCGCCCGGGTTGGCGGCGGTCTTCAGCATCAGCGGCGGCACGGCGGAAATCAGGCCGGCCTTGGCCACGCGCTTGCTGCCGTGGCGCGCCAGGTAGCGCGCCACCTCGCCGCCGCCGGTGGAGAAGCCAAACAGGGCGGCGTTCTTCACGTCCAGTTTGTCCAGCAGCTGCGCCAGGTCGTCGGCGTAGTGGTCCATGTCGTTGCCGTCCCACGGCTGGCTGGAGCGGCCGTGGCCGCGGCGGTCATGGGCGATGGTGCGGTAGCCGTGCTCGGACAGGAACAGCATCTGCGATTCCCAGCTGTCGGAATTGAGCGGCCAGCCGTGGCTGAACACCACCACCGGGCCGTTGCGCGGGCCCCAGTCCTTGTAATAGATTTCCACGCCGTCGCGCGTGGTGAAGGTGCCGGAAGTGCGGCCGGCGGCGCCCTTGGCGGCGGGGGCGGCGGGGGCAGCGGCGGCGGTGGACGCGCTGAGCGAGGCGCCGGCGGCGACCGCGCTGGCGGCGGCGCTGAGCAGGACATTGCGGCGGCGGTTGCTGGTAGGGGATGACATGGTAGGCCCTTCTTTCTTGTGTGGTTGGGATGTCAAGAAGAATAGCCAGCCGCCGCCGTTCGCAAATCGCCCATCCGGGGGCGGGCCGCCTACCTCTTTTGGGGGATGGCGCGACATGCGGCGGCAAACGTGGCATGATGGGGCGGTGGATTTGCAGCGATGGAGGTGGCCATGAAACGCATCCTTGCAATACTGCTGAGCTGCCTGGCGGCGGCCCTGCTGCCCGCCTGCGGTGGCGGCAACGAGGCGCCCGCGCCCGGCACGCGCCTGGCGGCGCATGGCGCCGTGCAAGCCGCGCCGGCGATCGATTACCAGGAAGTGGTGCAGCAGCTCTACGTGGCCTATTTCGGGCGCGCGGCCGATACCGGCGGCCTGGCCAATTTCACGGCGCAGATGGAAGGGCTGGCGGCGCCGGTCGATATCCAGGACCTGAATTTCGCCTATACCAATAATGCCAGCGTGCGCGCGCTGATCGACAGCTTCGGCAACAGCGCCGAATCGGCCGCGCTGTACTCGGGCGACAACGAAGTCTTCCTCAACGCGATCTACGCCAATGTGCTGAACCGGGTGCCGGATGCGGAGGGCAAGGCCTACTGGCTGGCGGCCCTGAACGGCGGCGGCCTGACGCGCGCCCGCGCCTCCTTCACCATCATGGCCGGCGCCCTGATCAACACCTCGCCGCAAGGCTTGCTGGATGCCCGGCTGGTGCGCAACCGCATCGCCGTGGCGCGCGCCTTCACCAGCGCGCTCGACACCCAGGCCAAAGCCAGCGCCTACAGCGGCAACGCCGCCGCCGCCGCCGTGCGCAGCATGCTGGCCGGGGTCACGGCCGACAGCGACCCCAACGCCTACGGCCCCGTGATCGACGCCACCATCGCCCAGCTGCTGGCCAGCGCCGTGCCGTCCTTCGACACGGTGCGCGGCATCATCCAGGCGCGCTGCCTGGCCTGCCATGCCGGGGCCGGCGCGCCGAGCGGCGTGCGGCTCGATTCCGACGCCGGCATCCGCAACCGCGCGCCCGACATCTACCTGCAGGTGGTAGTGCTGCGCGCCATGCCGCTGGGGAACCAGACCGGCATGACGGACGCCGAGCGCGACATCATCAAGCGCTGGTTCGAGGGCGGCACGCCCTAGCGCCCGGCCGCGCTGGCGCGCCCCTCAGGCATAGGCCTGCTGCGCCGGGATTGCCAGCCGCACTTCGGTGCCGCCTTGCGCACCGGCCGCGATCGCGATGCGCCCGCCCAGGCGGCCGATGCGCTCGCGCATGCCGGCCAGGCCCCAGTGGCCATCGCGCCCATGTTCGGCAATGGCGGGATCGAGGCCGACGCCGTCGTCGCAGGCCTGCGCCAGCAGGGCTTCGGCGCCATACTCGAGGCGCACGGCAATCTGGCGCGCGCCGGCATGGCGCACGCTGTTCCACACCGCCTCGCGCAGCACGCAGCCCAGCTCCGCGCCGGCTTCCAGGGCCAGGTGGCGCGGCCGGCCGCTGACGGTAAAGCTCAGGCGCTGGCCGGCGCCAGGCAGCGCCTGTTCGGCCGCCTGGCGCAGCGACTCGAACAGCGCGTCGGCGCCGGGCGCGCGGCGCAGCTCCATCACTTCGTCGCGCGTGCTGGCCACCAGCGTTTCGGCGTAATCGAGGGCGCTGCCCACCATATGCCGCAGCTCCGGCTGCGCCACCAGCTTCTGCTCCACCAGGTGGAAGCGCAGCAGCAAGGCCTGCACCGCCTGCAGCAGGTTGTCGTGCAGCGAGCGCGCGATGCGGCTGCGCTCCTGCAGGGTCGCTTCCAGGCGCAGCGCGGCATGCTGCTCGGCGCGGCGCTGGATCACGGCCACGCGCCAGCGGTACAGCTGCAGCGCCGCCAGCAGGGCCGCCAGCGCGCAGGCCAGGCGGAAGCCGGTGGTCTGCCACAGCGCGGGCTCGATGCGGAAGCTGAACTGCGCGCCCTCGGTATTCCAGACCCCGTCCTCGTTGGCGGCGATCACGCGGAAGCGGTACTCGCCGGGCGCCAGGTTGGTGTATTGCGCGCGCCGCTCGGGCCCGGCCTCGCGCCAGTCGCGGTCGACGCCGTCCAGGCGGAACTTGAGGCGCACGCGCTCCGGGATCGACAGCGCGGTGGCGGTGAAGGCCAGTTCGACGGCCGAGGTCTGCTGCGGCAGCACCAGCCCGTCCTGCGCCGCGTATTCGCGTTCGCCGCTGCGCAGCGATTGCAGCAGCACGGTCGGCGCGCGCCGGTTGCGCGCGATGGCGGACGGATCGAGCCAGCCGGTCTCGGTCATGGTGGCGTAGTACAGGCGGCCGTCGTGCGCCAGGGACAGCGAGGGCAGGGGGCGCGACTGCGCGGCCATGCCGTGGATCCCGTCCTCAAAGTTGAACAGCTCCGCCTGCAGCGCGTGCGCCGGCGCACGCCAGAAGCCTGCCAGGGCCTCGGCGCTGACACGGTGCAAGCCGTCGTTGCTGTGCAGCCAAAGGCTGCCCTGGCGGTCGGTGACCATGCCGGTGATGCGCTGGAAATTCTCCACATTGCGCAAGCGCAGCGGGTGGGCTGTGCCATTCTCCAGCCAGGCGGCGCCGAGGTCGCCACCGACCAGCAGCTTGCCGCCAATGTCGGCCAGCGTCAGCACATTTCCCACTTGCAGCCCGGCGCTGGCAGGCAAGGTCTGCAGGGTGCCGTTTTCCAGCCACAACAGGCGGTTATTGGTCAGGCCGAGCCAGGTGATGCCTTGGCTGTCGGTCAGCATCGTGGTCGGGATGGCTTCGTCCACGCCCGCCAGGCGCGGGTCGCGCTGCCACTTGCCCTGGTCAAAATGCCACAGGCCGTTGCGCGTAAGCGAGACCAGCAGGCGCCCGCCGCGTTCGCGCGCCAGGGCCTGCACCTCGGCCGCCTTGCCCAGCCCCGGCGGCAAGTCCCACTGCTGTTGGCGATCGCCGTGGAATTCCCAGAGCGCCTTGGCGGCGCCCACCCAGACATGGTCGTCGGTCAGGCGCAGCAGTACATTGGCCATGCTGACCGGCGTCTCCTGGCGGCTGCCATCGGCCTTGACCCGTGTCAGCGGAAGGCCGTTGGCGCCCAGCCACAGCTCATCGCCGAAGCCGCGCTGCCCCAGCCAGAAGAAAGCGTTGGCGGCGCCCGGCAGGCGCTGCACGCGGTGGCGCCGCAAGCGTTCGACACCACCCGGGTTGAGGATCCACAGGTTGCCTTCGCGGTCGATCGTCATGCGGTTGATCATGGCGTCGCGCGCCTCGCTGCTGGCGAACAGCTCGGCCACCTGCAGCTTGCCGTCGGCGCCGGGCGCCAGGCGCACCAGGCCGTCGCTGCGGGTGCTCCACAGCGTGCCGTGCGGGCCGGGCAGGGGCGGGCTGCGGAACTGGTCGGGCAGGACGAACTGCCTGGCCGGCAAATCCGGTGGCAGCGGCGCTACATCGAGCGGGCGCACGTTCCCGCCGCGCGGCAGCACGAACAAGCCGTCCATGGTCCATGCAGTGCGCACGTCTTGCTCGACCGGCAGCCGTACGAAGCGTGTGCTGCCCAGCGGCCGCACGTAGTAATCGCGGTCGACCCGCACCCACAGGCGCCCGGCGCGGTCATGGGCGACCCAGCTGCCGCCGCCCGGCAGGCTATCCTCCCCTTGCGCCACCCACTGCCCGCCTTGCTGCATGAACAGGCCGGTGGTGGTGATCGCATACTGCTTGCCGTCCTTGCTGGCGGTAAAGCCCTGCATCGAGCCGCGCGGGAAGCCACGCCCGGCCCGATGGTGGGTGGCGCCGCGCGGGGTGAAGATGCTCAGGCCGCCGAAGTAATAGCCGACTGCCAGCGCATCGTCGAATTTATAGATGAAGCTGATATTGCTCGACTGCAGCGGCTGGCCATACACCTGCTGCACCTTGCGGAAGCGCACGCCGTCAAAGCTGTACAGGCCGAGCGCCGAGCCGATCCACAACATGCCGTCGGCCGTCTGTGCCAGCCCGTTGCCCATCTGCGGCGCGCCGTCGACCTGGGTCCAGCGGCGCCGCTCGAACGATTGGCCGTCGGGCTGCGGCGCGGCCAGGCTGGCGGCGCGGCCGGCGTCGGCGGGCGCGGCATGGACCGCCAGGGCCAGCAGCCAGTGCAGCAATAGCAGCGGCCAGCGTTGTATAGACATGCTTTATCCTTGCAAGTTGCGAAACGCGCATCTTACTTGGAAGTGGCGAATGGCAGCCAGCGCCGCACGCGTGCCAGCCAGCTGGCCTGGCGCCGCTCGACAAAGGCCAGTTGCGCCGCCAGCTGCAGGCGCACCGCGGTGCCGCCTTCGGCCGGGGAACCGATGCTGCAGGTGGCGCCCAGCGCGGCGGCGCGCTCGCGCATGCCGACCAGGCCGTAGTGGCCCAGCCGGCCCGGTCCGGGCGCATGGGCGCGCTGCAGGCCGCAGCCGTCGTCGCGCACTTCGAGCAGGAAGAAGCTGGCGCCGTAATCGAGCCGCAGTTCGACGCGCGTGGCGTGCGCGTGGCGCGCCGCGTTGAACAGCGCTTCGCGCGCGATCGACAGCACTTCCTCCTGCACCTGGGGCGGCATGGCGCGCGGCTGGCCGGTGCTGGCGACATGGAAGCGTTCGTGCAGCAGCACCGCGCCATACTGGCGCAGTGCCTGCGCCAGCTGGTCGGCGCCGCCGCCCGAGCGCAGGTCCATGATGTAGTTGCGGCCCTCGGCCATCAGCTGGTCGGCCAGCTCCAGCGTTTGCTCGACCTTGGCCTTTTCCTCGCTGCCGGGCGCCAGGCGCGCCGCCTGGCGGTCGAAGAACATGATCAGGCTTTGCACGCTTTGCAGCAGGGTGTCGTGCAGGCCGCGCGCGATGCGGGCGCGCTCGGCCAGGCGTTCCTGCTGCAGGTCCTGCAGGCGCGCCGTCAGCTGGCGTACGCGCAGCGCGTAGGCGGCCGCCAGCAGCAGCGCGCCGCCCAGCACCAGCAGGGCGATGAACCAGGGCGTCTGGGTGAAGGTGGGCGGGATCTCCAGCTGCAGCGTGGCCCCTTCGGCATTCCACACGCCGTCCTCGTTGGCGGCCAGCACGCGGAAGCGGTACTGGCCCGGCGCCAGGTTGGTGTAGAACGCCTCGCGCCGGCCCTGCACGTCGCGCCAGCCGCTGTCCACCCCTTCCAGCATATAGCTGAAGCGCACCCGCTCCGGCATCGCCAGGCTGAGTGCAGTGAACGCGATCTCGATGTCGCGGCTGCCTTTGGGCAGGCGCACTGCGGGCAGCGGCATGTACGCCACGCCGCCCGAGCGCAGGGCGCTGATCTGCACCGGCGGCGCCAGCGGGTTGCGCGCGATGCGGGCCGGGTCGATGCTGGCCACGTCGCTGGCGGTGGAGAACCACAGCTTGCCGTCGCTGCCCTGCACCAGCGAGGGCAGGGGACGGAACTGCTCGGCGCCGCCCGGCAGGCCGTCCTGCGCGTCGAAGCGCTCGTAGCGCACCGGCTGGCCGGATCCGGCGCCCTGCTCCGCCTCGGCCAGCAGGCGCGCCACCTCCGGCGCCGCAATGCGCGTGATGCCTTCCGAGCCATGCAGCCACAGCTCGCCCTGCGCCGTGCGCGCCATGCCGGAGATGCCGCGCAGCGGCGCCTCCAGCATGTGGAAGCCGCGCCCGTCGAACCAGGCCACGCCGTACTCGCCGCCGGCCCAGACCCGCTCGCCGTCCACCAGCAGCGACAGCACATTGCCGACCTGGAGCCCGTCGGCCTCGCCGAACACGCGCGCTTTGCCGTTGTCGATCACGGCGACGCGGCTGCGCAGGTAGCCGACCCAGATGCGGCCGCGCGCGTCGCTGGCGACGGTGGGCGCCAGGCCGTCGGGCAGGCCCGCCACGCCGCCATCCTTGGTCCACTGCCTGCCCTCGGCGCTGAACAGGCCATGGCGCGCGAGCGAGAGCCACATGCGGCCGCTGCGGTCCAGGGTCATGGCCTGCACATCGTGCTGCGCGTACTCGGGCGGGTGCGGGTACCAGGACACCAGGCCCGATGGCGCCTTGCGCCAGCGCTCCCTGTCGTTGCCGAACCAGAGCGCGCCGTCGGGGGCGCGGTAGCCGGCCGTCATCAGCTTGCCTTCCCGCTGCAGCGGCACGCCGTCGCTGCTGAAGCGGTGCACGCCGCCGGCCTGGTTGGCCACCAGCAGCTGGCCGTCGGCGTCGGCCAGCAGGCCCGGGTGGTCGAGCGGCTGCGGCGTGGCCAGCAGGCGCAGGCGGTTGCGCCGCAAGCGGTCCAGGCCGGACGCGGTGCCGACCCAGATATTGCCTTCGCGGTCTTCGAACCAGGTTTGCGGCAGCGGCCCGCTGATGCCGTTCTCGCGCCGCAGCTGCTGGCTGCTGTCGCCGCCTGGCCCGCGCTCCAGCGCGTCGCCTTTCAGCAGCCACATGGTGCCGTGGCGGTCGAAGTGGATGCCGTTGGCTGACACGGCCGGGCGCGGCGCGGGCTTGCCGGGCGGCGTTTCCGGCAGCACGCGGTAGCCGTGCCGCTGGCCGTCGGTGGCCCAGATCGTGCCGTCCGGGCCCTCGGCCAGCGACATCAGGTCGAGCTGCGGCCAGGCGCGGCGGAAGCGGCCGCCCCCGTCGCGCCAGTAGACGCCACCCTGCACCGAGACCCACTGCCGCCCGCTGCGGCTGAACAGCACTTGGCGCGCGACGCCGGCCGGCAGGCCGCTGTCCGGCGTCAGCGCGGCAAAGCGCGCGGCGCCCGGCGCCAGCACCGCCAGGCCGCCGCCAACGCAGGCCCAGATGCTGCCGTCCGGACCCTCGGCCAGGCTCCACACGCCAGACGGCGGCAAGCCGTGTTCGGTGCCGAACTCGCGCACCTGGCCGCCCACCAGGGCGGTGATGCCGCCGAAGCGGTGGCCGATCCACAGGCCGCCGTCGCGCGTGGCGAGCAGGCCCATGGTGCTGGCCGATTGCAGGCGGTGCCCGCCCAGGGCCTCCACCCGTTCGAAGCGCACGCCGTCAAAGCGCGTCAGGCCGCCCGGCGAGGAAATCCACAGCCAGCCATCGCTGGTCTGGGCGAACTTGACCACATCGCTGGGCGCGCCCTGCAGGCGGGTCCAGGCGGTGTGGGTGTAATCCGATAGCAGGCGCGCCGGCGGCGCGGCAGCGGCCAGGGAGGCGAGCAGGGCGAGGGCGGGCAGCAGCAGTGATCTTTTCATCCTGGCAAATTATAGGGTTTGCCAGGCCGCCTTGCCTGTCCTCCTGCTCAGAGCCGGGCCAGGTCCGGCCCGCCTTTCGGGCCGAGCCAGGTGGCGGCGAAGCGCTTGCGCGTGGCCGCCGCCGCAGCCTGGTCGCCGCGCTGCTCGTACACGGCGAGCAGCCCGCGCAGCGCCCAGCCGTTGCTGGGCGTCTTGGCGAAGGAGGCGCGGAAGGCCGCTTCCGCCTCGTCCAGCCGGCCCGCCTTCAGCAGCACCGCGCCGAGCGACTGGCGTACCGGGTAGTACCAGTACGGTGGTTCGGTGTATGGCAGGCTGTCCTGCACCGCCACCGCTTCCGTGAAGGCGCCGATCGCCGCCGGCAATTCGCCTTTGGCTTCGGCCAGCTTGCCGCTGGCCACCAGGCGCGCGGTCCGGGCGATCAGCGGGGCCGGCACGCCCCAGTCGGTGATCGGCTTGAAGTCGGCCTTCTGCTCGATGGCGACGATGGCGTCGACCTGCTGCTGGCTCTCGGTCCACAGCCCCTTGCGCGCAAAGCCGACGGCGCGCGCGTAATGCCACATGGCGCGCAGCAGGACGAACTCGGCGTCCGGCTCCGGCAGGGCCAGCAGGGTGTCCGGCGCGCTGAACTGCACATGCGCGAAATAGGGCGCGGCGCGCACCGGCTGCAGGGCGGGGATGGCGCGCAGCAGATCGGCATTGATGGACTTCTCCAGGCGCTGGGTGGCGTGCAGGGTGGCCTTGCCGTCGCCGCCCATCAGCGCCGATACCATGGCGAAGTGGATGTTGTGCGGGTAGTAGGCGCCCTTGTAGACGGCGTCGCTGGCGGCGCCCTTGAAGTACTTTTCGTCGATGGCGATGGCGTCCAGGTTGGACTGCAGGGCTTCCTTGTACAGGCCGACGCGGTAGTAGATGTGCGAAGGCATGTGCACGATGTGGCCGGCACCGGGTATCTGGCGCGCCAGCTGGCGCGCATAGGGCAGCGCCTTGTCCGGATGGGTCGAGGCTTCCACCGCGTGGATGTAGTAGTGGATCGCGCCCGGGTGGCTCGGGTTGCGTTCCAGCACGCGCTCCAGCGCATCGACCACTTCCGCCGTGCGGCCTTTGGGGCGGGCGCCGCCCGCTTCCCAGTAGTCCCAGGGCGAGAGGTCCATCAGCGCCTCGGCGAACAGCACCTGCACCGTGTCGTGGTTGGGGAAGCTGCGCGCCGCTTCCGTCATGGCGGCGGCATAGGCCTGGTCGAGCGGGGCGCGGTCGGCCGGCGGCTGCGCCGCGTAGCGTTGCGCCACGGCGCGCACCAGGGCCTGTTCGACCGGGCTGGCCGCGCCGGCGGCAGCCTGCGCGCGTGCGGCCGCGGCGGCGGCCGGTGCCACGGCGTCCGGGAACATGGGCGCGTTGATATTCGGTCCCAGCACCAGCGCCTCGCCCCAGTGGCACATGGCGCATTGCGGGTCGGCCTGCTGCGCGGCGCGGAAGGCGCGCGCCGCTTCCGCGTGGTTGAAGGCGAACAGCAGGCGCAGGCCCTGGTTGAAGTAGGCCTGGGCGCGCGGGCTGCTGGTGGTGACGGGCATCTGCAGCCGGCCCAGGTCCTGGTACAGCGGCGGCGCGCCGGCCGCTTGCGCCTGCGGCACCTGCTGCGCCGGCTTGAATGGCGCGGTCTCGGTCTGCGCCAGCATGGCCAGCAGCAGCGGCGGCCCGCCGGCCGGGCTGGCGCAGCGTGCGCCATCGAGCAGCGGGTCGAATTGCGCGCCGGGTTCGCGCAGCGCTTGCGTAGGGCCGGTGGCGCACAAGGCGGTCAGCGCGGCGGCGCCGGCCGCCAGGCGCAGCTTGTGCAGCTTGGGTCGGGCAGTCGGCATCATCGTCTCCTTGTCAGTGGTGCAGCGGTTGGCCGGCCGCCTGGCCGGTGCTGGCGGGGTGCAGCGCATGCTCCATCTTGCTGGTGTC
Source organism: Pseudoduganella sp. (assembly GCF_041914865.1). NCBI lineage: Bacteria > Pseudomonadati > Pseudomonadota > Betaproteobacteria > Burkholderiales > Oxalobacteraceae > Pseudoduganella > Pseudoduganella sp. Next base: position 113,142 of record NZ_JAYSCO010000004.1, read on the forward strand.
GAAGTAGGCGCGCTGCGACACGACTTTGCCGTCGCGTACCTTGAAGACATGGACGAAGGGGTTGTCGTAGCGGATGCCGGTGCTGCGCGCCAGCCAGCGCGAGTCGCCGGTGACCACCACCGTGTCGCCTTCCGCCACCATGGTCTTTGGTTCCAGCTGCAGGCACTGCAGGGCTTCGTTCAGCGTCACGAAGTAGGCGGCGATTTCCTGCTTGCCGCGGTAGCTGCCCGAGATGGGCAGGTAATCCGATTCCGGATTGATCAGCTCTGCATCGTCCACATAACGGTCCAGCAGGGCCTTCAGGTCGCCGCTGGCAAACAGCTGGTAACCTTCACTGATCAGTTTCTTGGTGTCCATGGCATCCCCCGAAACAACGACACCCGCAGCGGCATGCCGCAGGCTGCCGATCAGGTCAGCGTAGTACGGCCGGGGAAGATGTCAAGCTCAGCGCGGGCTGGCAAACACCTGGGTCCAGTAGGCAGTGGAACGTTTGTTGCTGCGGATGCTATACGCGGCGCCCATCTCGCTCATGCGCGCATCCATCAGCGAGCGGCAATGGCCCGGGCTGTTGAGCCAGCCGGCCACCGCTTCCTGCGCGCTGTTCTGGCCGCGCGCGATATTTTCGGCCACGCTGCGCCAGGCGTAACCGGCCGCCAGCGCGCGCTGCGCCACGTCGTTGCCCTGCGTGTCCGTATGCGAGAAATAGCCCTGCTGCGCCATGTCCTGGCTGTGCTGCAGGGCCGCCGCCGCCAGGCGCGCGCTCCAGCGCACCGGCGGCGCGGCCGGCATGGCCACGCCGCCGCAATCGCGCGGCACGGCGCGCGCGGCATTGGTGGCGGCCAGGACTTCCTGTCCGGCCTGTTCCTGGCCCGGCAGCACGAGCTGCGGGTCGGGCATGGCCGCCGCCAGCACCACCGTCCATTCATTGCCGTCGCGGTGGGCGCCGATGTCGCGGTAGCGCGGGTTGGACAGGGTGGCGCAGTAATGCTCGCGCAGGATGTCGAAGGCCTGGCGCGCGTCGGCCGGGCCCGCCACCTGCACCGCGTCCGCCAGCTCGGGGTCGTAGCCGGCACGGTCCAGCTCGGCCAGCAGGATGCTGCCCGGCCGCAGCGCCACGCGCGACAGCACGGCGCGCGGCGCCAGCTGCGGCAGGGCCGGGCGCATGCGGCCCTGGCAGGAGGCGGGGGCGGCGCGCCAGGCATTGACCAGGGCCACCAGCTGCGCGCCATCGCTGGCGGCGGCGGGACCCGGCAGCAGCGCGGCCAGGATGGCCGCAAGCGGGACAAGACGGTTCATGCCGGCACTATAACGCGCTCTGCTAAACTGCGGCTGTGAAAGGAGTGAAGCATATGGTTTCGTTGCAAGAACAATTGATGAAGGCTGGCCTGGTCGACAAGAAAAAGGTCAACAAGGCCAAGCAGGATAAATCCAAGCAGTGGAAAGAGGAACTGCGCACCGGCGAAAAGGCGGTGGACCAGGCGCGCGAAGCTGCGCTGGAACAGCAGCGCAAGCAGGCCGAACGCGCGCGCGAGCTCAATGCCCAGCGCGACGCGGCCGCCGCCGAGAAAGCCATCATGGCGCAGGTGGTGCAGATGGTGCAGCAGCACCGCCAGCCCAAGGGCAATGGCGATGTGGCCTACAATTTCACCTTCGGCAGCAAGATCGAGCGCATCCACGTGTCGGCGGCGGTGCAGCAGCACCTGGTCAACGGCCGCCTGGTGATCGTGGTGCTGGACGAGGTGGCCGAACTGGTGCCGCGCGTGGTGGCCGAGAAGATCGCCGAGCGCGCGCCGCAGGTGGTGGTGACGGTCAAGAAGGCCGCCAGCGAGCCGGCCGAGGACGACCCGTACGCCGACTACAAGATCCCGGACGACTTCACCTGGTAAGCAATACCCCCTTATCGGCCGACACGGTGAAGCCCACCGTGCCGCCGTCATAGCTGGCCCAGTTGCGCAGGTCGAAGCTGCCGCCGCCGGCCAGGCGCTGCCCAGCCAGGTTCAGGTAGGTGAGCGGCTGGCGCGGCTTGCACACCTGCGGCTGGCCCACCGATTGCACGAAGGTCACGGCGCCCAGGCCGACCCGCGTGCCCTTGCCGTCTTCCACCAGCAACGCCGTTTCCACATCGATCCCGATGCCGCGCGCCATGCCGGCCCAGCCGTCGTTGACGATGCGCGCCATGAACGTCACCAGGCGCCCGAGCCGTTCGCGCGTGTCGAAGTGCGCGTCCGTCACCACGCTGCCCAGGTCCGGCATGGCCAGGTAGTCGCGCGCCAGCGTGATGCGCTTGTCGAAGGGATTGGCCAGCGCCTCGGGCGAGGTGATGCTGCCGTTCAGGGCGGAATAGATGAAGCGCCCCAGCACCATCATGCCGGCGCTGGTGCCGCCGATCGGGATGCGGCGGCTGGCCAGCTCCTGGATGGCGGCCTGCACCGGCGTGCCTTGCCAGTAATTGAGGTAGTCGGCCTGGTCGCCGCCGGCGATGAACAGCGCTTCGGCGTTGCGGATGCGCTGCGCCACGAACGGATCGTTGGCCGCCTCGCGGCTCGGGATCACCAGCGTTTCCACCGACTGCACGCCGCCCTTGGCGTAGATATAGGGGTTGTAGGCGTCGGTGCCGCGGCTGCGGATCACGACGAAATTGCCGCCGCCGCCTTTCTGGATCATCCAGGCGAAGGCGGCATCGACATCGGGCCCGCCGCCCATCAGCACCATGGCGGGCTTGGCCGGCTGCGGCAGCACCACATTGCTGCCGTCGCCGACGACGAAGTGCTGGTAGGGCTTGCCCGCATGGGCCGGCGCCGCCGCCAGGGCGGCCAGCATAAGGAGGAAAGTCGCGCAGCGCTTCAGGCATTCCATGGCAAGGCTCCTGGCAGGACGGGCAATCAGCCCAGTCCGGCCATTGTACGCCTGGCGCTGCGGTATTTCAGGCGCGCGCCGGAATCTTCAGCCCGCGCGCAACAGCCGGGCGCGCGACGAAGGCGGCCAGCACGCGCTGCACATTGGTGAAGCGCTCGAAGCCCACCAGGTCGCCCGCGCCGTAGTACTCGACCAGGTTGCGCACCCAGGGGAAGATGGCGATGTCGGCGATGCTGTAGGCGTCGCCCATGATCCACTGGCGGCCCTGCAGGCGCTGCTCCAGCACGTTCAGCAGGCGCGCCGACTCGGCGATGTAGCGGTCGCGCGGGCGCTTGTCCTCATACGCCTTGCCGGCGAATTTGTGGAAGAAGCCGACCTGGCCGAACATGGGGCCGATGCCGCCCATCTGGAACATCAGCCACTGGATGGTTTCGTAGCGCGCCGCCGGCTCCTGCGGCAGCAGCTGGCCGGTCTTTTCCGCCAGGTAGAGCAGGATGGCGCCCGATTCGAACAGCGGCAGCGGCTGGCCGCCCGGGCCGTCCGGGTCGATGATGGCCGGGATCTTGTTGTTCGGGTTAAGCGACAGGAATTCCGGCGTCATCTGGTCGCCGCTTTCGAAATCGACCAGGTGCGCCTCGTAGGGCAGGCCGGTTTCTTCCAGCATGATCGAGACTTTGACGCCGTTCGGCGTGGGCAGCGAGTACAGCTGCAGGCGTTCCGGGTGTTGCGCAGGCCATTTGGCATTGATCGGGAAATCGGCGATACCAGTCATGAGTGTTGCTTTCGTGGTTGGGAATGCCTGCGATTATGCGGCAAACGGCAATTAGACGCCGCCCTCTAATTTCTTCGTTTAACTGGTGCATGAAGTGGCCGCCTGGCCGGTTTTGTTGCGATAAATGCATAGTATGATTGGCCGGCAGTTCAATTTATAAGCAGAAAAATAGAGGAGATAAGATGAAGCAGCATTCTGTATCCCGGTTCCTGAGGTTGATCCCGCTGGCCGTGCTGGCGGCCTGCAGCGGCAGCAGCGACGATGCCCCGGCACCGACCACCCCGACCACGCCGCCGATCAGCGGCAGCACCTACGTCGCCTCGATCCGCTACACCTCGCACAATGTGCCGCACATCAAGGCCGCCAACTTCAAGGGCGCCGGCTACGGCTACGGCTATGCCTTCGCCAAGGACAATATCTGCCTGTACGCGGAGGAGCTGGTCACCCTGCACGGCGAGCGTTCCAAGCATTTCGGCGGCACGGGCGGCTACCTGGGGCAGCTGGGCGACACCTTCCCCAACGTCGATTCCGATTTCTTCTACAAACTGCTGTTCACGCCCGCGCTGGCGGCCAAGATCAAGGCCGCTTCCAGCCAGGATGCGCAGGACCTGACCTCCGGCTTTGTGGCCGGCTATAACCGCTACCTGAAAGAGACCCCGGCCGCCAGCCTGCCGGCCAGCTGCCGCAACGCGGCCTGGGTGCAGCCGATGACCGAGGACGACGCCTACCTGCGCTTCGCCCAGGCCGCCATGGCGGGCAGCTCGATGGCCTTCATCAAGGCCATCGGCTCGGCCCAGCCGCCGGCCGCGCGCACCGCCGCCCTGGGCAAGCCGGGCAAGGAGCGCCTGCTGGCCGCCGCCAGCTATACCAATTCCTCGATCTTCCGCAATATGCAGGCGCTGCACGAGCACACCATCGGCTCCAACGGCTTCGGCCTGGGCAAGGAAGTGACGCAAAGCGGCAAGGGCATGGTGTTCGGCAACCCGCACTTCCCGTGGTGGGGCGCGCTGCGCCTGAACCAGCTGCACCTGACCGTGACCGGCAAGGGCTACGACGTGATGGGCGCCACCCTGCTCGGCGTGCCGCTGCCGCTGATCGGCTTTAACGACAAGGTGGCCTGGACCCACACCTTCTCCACCGACAACCGCTTCACCCTGCGCTACCTGGCGCTCGACCCGAGCAACCCGACGCGCTACATCAAGGACGGCAAGGCGGTGGCGATGACGGCGGTGCCGCTGACCATCAGCGTCAAGGGCGCCGACGGCGCCGTGACCCAGCTCTCGCGCACCCTGTACACCACCGAATACGGCCCGATGCTGATGGACAGCTCCTTCGCCTGGGGCAGCAGTTCGGCCTTCGCCATCCAGGACGCCAACCTGGGCAACTACAAGCTGATCGACCAGGTCATCCTGAACGGCAAGGCCACCAGCGTCGACAGCCTGCGCGAAGCGGCGGCCACCTTCACCGCCATGCCGTGGGTGAACACCATGGCCGCCGACCGCGCCGGCGACACGCTGTACGCCAACTACTCGGTGGCGGCCAACGTGCTGGACGCCCAGCTGGCCGCCTGCGTGCCGGGCAAGGCACAGGGGGCGCCGTTCCAGGACATCATGGCCAGCACCGGCGTGGTGGTCATGGCCGGCACCACGGCAGCCTGCGACTGGGCCGGCGCCGTTCCGGCCGCGCAGCGCCCATGGATCAAGCGCAGCGACTACATCCTGAACGCCAACGACAGCCACTGGTGGCCGACCGTCGGCCAATACCTGGCCGGCTATCCGAAGATCATCGCCACCGGCCCGAATGCGGAAGGCCTGCCGCAGAACAACCGCACCCGCACCGGCCACGCCATGGTGCGCGACCGCCTGGCCAGCGCCGACGGCCTGGCCGGCAACCGCTTCACCATGGCCAACCTGCAGCAGCTGTACCTGCAGGCGCGCTTCTTCAAGGCGCAGAAATGGCTGCCGGACTTCACCGCCGCCTGCCTGGCCTCGTCCAGCGCCAGCGCGGCGGCCAAGGACGCCTGCAGCGTGCTGGCGGCATGGGACAAGACGCACGCCCCGAACAGCCAGGGCGCCATCCTGTTCTACGAGCTGTACGCCGGCCTGGGCGAGCTGAATGCCGCCAGCTGGTGGAGCGTGCCGTACGACCCGGCCGACCCGCTGGAAACGCCGCGCGGCGCGGCAGCGTCCAGCGTGCCGGCCGCCCTGGCCAAGCTGGAAAGCCTGGTGGCCGGCAGCCAGTTCGACACCGCCGCCAAGCGCCGCACCACGCCGGCCCAGGTGCAGACCGTGTCGCGTCCGGACGGCGCGCTGCCGATCCCGGGCGGGCGCTACACCTTCATGAACTGGCGCGGCGTGCGCAATGAGCTGTATCCGGGCATCGTGGTCTACACGGCCGACTCCAAGACCAATGCCGGCGCCTACGGCAACAGCTACATCCAGTTCGTGACCTGGGACGAGGCCGGGCCGGTGGCGGAGGGCATCCTGACCTACAGCCAGTCGTCCGACCCGGACAGCCCGTACTTCAACGACCAGACCAAGCTGTACGCCAAGGGCCAGTGGGCCAAGCTGCCGTACACCGAGGCGCAGATCACGGCCGACCCGAACTACAAGGTGATCGAGGTGTCGGAGTAAGCGGCCCGGCCGGGGGGCGCCATTTCCGCATGGAAAGTAACGGAAAATCGCTTCCCGGCAGTGACTCCTTTTGCTGTATCCTCAAGGCATGACTGATGCGTTACAGCGCCTGCCCGAGCTACTCCTGGATGCCGTCTTCCTGGTGGAAGAGGACGGCCGCATCGCTTTCGTCAACGGCGCCTGCCAGGCCATCTTCGGCTACGCCCCGGCAGAGATGATCGGCTGCCGCGTGCTCGACTTCATCCACCCGGCCGACCGCGAGCGCACTGTGGCGGAAATGGCACAGGTGATGCAAGGCCAGCCCCGCCTCGGCTTCGAGAACCGCTACCTGCGCAAGGACGGCAGCGTGGCCCACATCATGTGGTCGGCGCGCTGGTCGCCGCAGGAGCGCCTGCGCATCGGCGTGGCGCGCGACATCAGCGGCCGCAAACGCGCCGAGCAGCGCCAGGCCGGCATGCTGGCCCTGGCCACCGCCGCCCATGGCGCCGAGACGCTGCCCGAGCTGTTCCGCAGCTTCCACCTGATCCTGCAGGACTTGCTGCCGCTGCGCGGCATGGCGGCCGTGCTGCAGCCCGGCGAACGGGTGGCCTATGCCAGCGGCGGGCTGGCGCCGCAGGCGACCGGCTGGCACCACGTGTCGCTGTCGGCGCCCGGCATGCATTTCGGCGAACTGCAGCTCGACCTGGACCGTAGCGGCGCGCTGACGGCCGAGGAGCTCGACCTGCTGCAATTCACCGCCGGCCAGGCCGGCGCCGTGATCGAACGGCTGGCGCTGCATGCCGACCTGGCCCATGCCGCGCGCTACGACGAGCTGACCGGGCTGCCCAACCGGCGCTTGTTCCAGGACCGCATCCAGTCCGCCATCGCGCGCTGCCGGCGCGGCCAGTCGCGCGGCGCGCTGCTGTTCATCGACCTGGACGATTTCAAGCAAGTCAACGACGTGCATGGCCACCTGGCCGGCGACCAGCTGCTGCAGGCCATCGCGCGCCGCATCACCTCCTGCGTGCGCGAAGCCGACACGGTGGCGCGCATCGGCGGCGACGAGTTCGTCGCCCTGCTGGAAAACGTGGACGACCTGCACCAGGCCGCCGCGGTGGCCGGCAAGATCGAGCAGGTGATCGCCACGCCGCTGCTGCTGGGCGGCTGCCTCCATACCCCGCATGCCAGCATCGGCATCGCCCTGTATCCCGAACACGGGGAAGTGATTGACCAGCTGATGCGCCATGCCGACCAGGCCATGTATGCCTGCAAGGCTGCGCGCAAAGCCGCCGAGGCGTGAAACTGGTTAAAATGTCATCTTTTTTCGCTGTCGAGGTTGATGTGGGTATCCTGTTGGCACATGCACGCCGCCTGCTGTGCGCGGCCCTCGCATGGGGCGCCATGGCGGCCGCCGCGCAGGCCGGCGCGCCCGCCGCCGTCCCACTGTTGAGCAGCGCGCCCGAGCGCGCCCTGAGCCAGTACCGGCTGGAGGGCTGGCAGGTCGAGCAGGGCTTGCCGCAGAACGCCGTCTCGGCCCTGGTGCATGCCAGCGATGGTTCGCTGTGGGTCGGCACCCTGGCCGGCCTGGTGCGCTTTGACGGCCAGCGCTTCACCACCTTCGACGCGGCCGGCGCGGCCGACATCGCCTCGCAGCCGGTGGTGGGCCTGATGCAGGATGCCCAGCACAACCTGTGGATCGGCCATAACAAGGGCGCCGCCGTCTACCGCGACGGCAAGTTCCGCCAGATGTTCTCGGCCGGCCCGCTGGGCGACCAGCGCGTCTGGTCCTTCGCCCAGGCGCCGGACGGCGCGATCTGGGCCGCCACGAGCGACGGCCTGGTGCGCTGGCAGCAGGGCAAGGCGCGCTACTTCCGCCAGGCCGACGGCCTGCCCACCGACCGCCTGCGCGCGCTCGCGTTCGACCGCGACGGCGTGCTGTGGATCGCCAGCTCGGGCGGCGGCCTGGTGGCGTATGCGGGCGGCCGCTTCCGCACCTACCACCCCGGCAACGGCTTCCCGCATCTGCAGGTGCGCTCGGTGCTGGCCGACCCGGCCGGCGGCGTGTGGGCCGCCACCGCAGGCGGCGGCCTGGTGCGCGTGCAGGGCGAACGCATCAAGGTGTACACGGTGGCCGACGGCCTGCCGACCGACCAGCTGACGGCGCTGGCGCGCGATGCCAGCGGCGCGCTGTGGATCGGCACCTGGGGCAGCGGCGTGGTGCGCATGGAGGGCGAACGCTTCAGCAGCATCGCCAGCAGCGGCGGGCTGGCCGGCGACCATATCTGGTCGCTGCTGGCCGACCGCGAAGGCAGCGTCTGGGTCGGCACCTGGGTCAGCGGCCTGGCGCGCCTGCGCAGCCGCCCGTTCGCCGTGCTCGGCGTGCCGGAAGGCCTGTCGCACGACAATGTGCGTTCGGTGCTGCCGGGCCGCCAGGGCGTGACCTGGATCGCCACCGCCGGCGGCGGCCTGAACCGCATCGATGCCGACGGCATCCGCGTGCTGGGCAAACAGGCCGGCCTGCCCAGCGAAGAGATTTCCAGCCTGCTCGAGGAGCGCGACGGCACGCTGTGGATCGGCACCTATACCGGCGGCGTGGCGCGCCTGCGCGACGGCAAGGTCACCGTGTTCGATACGGCGCACGGCCTGCCCAGCTCCGATGTGCGCGTGCTGTACCAGGACCGCCAGGGCGTGCTGTGGGCCGGCACCCAGTCCGGCCTGGCGCGCCTGGGCGGCCAGGGCTTCGAGGCGGTGCGCACGCCCGGCGCGCCGAGCGGCGGCGTGAGCGCCATCCTGCAGGACCGCGCCGGCACGCTGTGGATCGGCACCACCGGCGACGGCCTGGTGCGCTACCGCGGCGGCGCCTTCAAGACCCTGACCGCGGCCGACGGCCTGCTGTCGAACTGGATCATGGCGCTGTACGAAGACGGCGACGGCAGCCTGTGGATCGGCACCAATGGCGACGGCCTGAACCGCATGCGCCAGGACCGCCTGGCCAGCATCCGCCCGGCCGACGGCCTGTGGGACGGCACCTGCCTCAGCATCCTGGAAGACCGCGACGGCTACCTGTGGCTGACCGGCAACCGCGGCTTTTACCGCGTGGCGCGGCGCGCGCTGGACGCCTTCGCCGAGGGCAAGCTGGCGCGCGTGCAGTCGGACGGCTTCGGCCCGGCCGACGTGATGCGCAGCACCACCTTCGCCGGCGGCCTGCAGCCCACCAGCGCCATCGACAGCGCCGGCAACCTGCTGCTGCCGTCGGCGCGCGGGGTGGTGACGGTCGACCCGCGCAAGCTGCCCGATTCGGCGCGCCCGCCGGCGGTGGAACTGCAGCGGGTGACGGTCAACGGCGCCAGCCAGCCGTTGGCGCCCGAGCTGCTGCTGCCGCCCGGGCCGCTCACCCTGTCCATCCAGTACCATGCCAAGACCCTGGTGCATGCCGAGCGCGTGCGCTTCCGCTACCGGATGGAAGGCTTGTCCGGCGACTGGATCGACGTCGGCCCGAGCCGCGCCGTGACCTTCCCGGCCCTGGCGCACGGCAATTACCGCTTCCGCGTGGCGGCCAGCATCGACGGCCAGCGCTGGGCCGAAGCCGGCGACGGCCTGCAGCTGACGGTGCCGCCGTACTTCTACCAGACGCGCTGGTTTGCCGTCTTGCTGGCGCTGGCCACCATGGGCGCCTTCTACGGCCTGTACCGCCTGCGCGTGCGCCACCTGCGCCGGCGCCAGGCCGAGATGAAGCGCCTGGTGGCGGAAAAGACCGAGGCGCTGAAGCAGGCCAACGAACACTTGTCGCGCCTGTCCTTTGCCGACGCCCTGACCGGGCTGGCCAACCGGCGCCGCTTCGACCAGGCGCTGCACGACGAATGGCAGCGCGCGGCGCGCAACGGCGCCCCGCTGGCGCTGGTGCTGTGCGATATCGACTACTTCAAGGATTACAACGACGCGCTGGGCCACCAGGAGGGCGACCGCTGCCTGGCGGCGGTGGCGGGCGTGCTGCAGCAGCATGTGCGGCGCGCCGGCGACCTGGCGGCGCGCTACGGCGGCGAGGAGTTCGTTTTCCTGTGCGCCAATACCGGGCTGGAAGGCGCGCTGGCCATCGCCGAAGAATTGCGCGCTGCCTGCGCCGCGCTGGCCATCCCGCACCCGGCGTCCGCCGTGGCGCCGGTGATCACCCTCAGCCTGGGCGTGGCCGTGTGCCATCCGGTGCAGGGCGCGGCGGTCGAGCAGCTGGTGCAGCAGGCCGACGCGGCCCTGTATTGCGCCAAGCGCGAGGGGCGCAACCGCGTGTGTGGTCCGGCCGGCGCGGCGGCGCCGCAGTTGAGCGAGGCCTAGCGCCGGCTGCTGCGCGTCAGGGGCGCAGCTTGCCTTCGATCGAATCGTCCAGCGTTTCCCCCAGCACCGCCCCGATCAGTATCTTGACCCCGGCCACGGCGCTGCCGTGCTTGTTGTCCCAGTAATAGCCTTGCGTCGGCGCGACCTGCAGCACGGTGATGCGCGGGTCGTCCTGGCCGCCGGTGAACCAGGTTTTGTGCGGGAAGCGCCACAGCTGTTCGATGCGGGCGCGGTCGCGCGAAATGCTGGCCCGGCCTTGCAGCACCATGAACGGCCCGTGCTGGGCCGCCTGGAAGAACAGCTTGACCTGGGGATTGGCGGCGATTTCCTGGTTTTGCTGGCTGTCGCTGGCGCTCAGGAACCAGAGGTTGCCCTGGGCGTCGACATCGAGCACGGTCATCGGCCGCTCACCGCCGTCCGGCCCGAGCGGCGCGGTGCAGAAGAAGCAGGTGTGCGCGTCGCGCGCCAGGGCCGCCAGTTTGTCGATGGCGGCCTGGCCCGCCAGATGGCTGACATTGTGCTCGGCTTGTTGCTGGTTGATCGAGCTCATGCATCCTCCCTGTAGGTGGTGTTGTCCAGGGCAATTCTAGGGGCGCACGCCTGGCGTGTTTGTACGTCAGGCCACGCAAGGGCCGCGTTAGCGGAAGAACTCGCCAGCCCGCTCGGGCTGGTACAGCACGTCCAGCAGGCGCACCTGCGCCAGCTGGCCATCCGGGCGCGGCCAGCTGATGCGGTCGCCCACCGCCAGGCCGAGCAGGGCGGTGCCGACCGGGGTCAGGATGGAAATGCCATCTTTCACCTGGGCCATGTCTTTCGGATAGGCCAGCGTCAGGCAGCACTCGTCCGCCGCGCCTTCAATGGCGAAGCGTACCGTCGAGTTCATGGTGACCACATTGGGCGGCATGTCCTGCGGGGCGCGCACGTCGGCGCGCGCCAGTTCGGCCAGCAGGGCGGTGCCGGCGCTGTGGCCGGGCGGCAGGGCGTCGACCAGGGCTTCCAGCCGTTCAAGGTCGAGCGAAGAAATGGTGATCTGGGGTTGCATGGCAATCTCCTGGTGTCGTTTCAGCGTGGGGAAGGTCGGGCTGGAGCGGCTCGGGAGGCGAAGCAGGCCGGGGAATACCCGGGCTGGCCCACCGAGCCTCAGGAAAGCCAGGTGATGACGGGCGTGCGGGCAGCGCTCCCCGGCAGGGAGGCGGCGTAGCGAGCAGCAGGGGCGGCCATGGTCGTCATGGGCGCGAGTATAGCGCTTTATCGGCTGGCTGGTGTGTTTTGCATAAATGCCAATATTGATATCTAATAAGCAATAAATTTTCACCAGAAGTAACTTATGTAGGTATAATCCTACATCCCGCCTCCGTTCCCCCTGTTCGTCATGTTTTCTTATCTTCGTCGCTCATCGCGCTCGATGGGCCTGTATGTTTTCGTCATTGCGCTGCTGCTGACCCTGACCGACCTGCTCCTGCTGGAAAAAAAGTACAACCTCTTCAGCGGCGGCTTCCTGCAGGACGCCCATTTGTCCGGCGCGGGCGAACGGCTGCATTTCCTCGGCATGCTGCTGGGCGCCGAGCTGCTGCTGGCCGGCTTTTTCAGCCAGCTGGTGCTGCTGCTGGGCAGCTGGCGGCGCCTGCCGCTGCAGATGGTGAATTACCTGTTTGTAGTGCTGTACGGCGGCGTCAGCCTGCTGCTGGTCGTGCTGCGCTACCAGATCCTCAGCTATTTTGGCGACTTCATGAGCATGGCCGTGGTGCGCAACCTGGGCGGCGGCAGCCTGGCCGGCGCGCTGCTGTACGCCATCAACGAAGCCTTCATCGTCGCCCTCGGCCTGCTGCTGGCGGTGCTGGGCGCCGTGCTGGCGTGGAAGGTGCTGGGCAAACGCTGGGGCCGCAAGGCGTTGCCGACCGACCGCCATTTCCGCCTGCGCAGCGGACGCCGCGCGCTGTGGTGCCTGGCCGGCCTGCTGGCGATTGTGCCGGCCGCGCAATCGATGCCGGCGGCCAAGAAGAACCTGCCCCGCGTCACCGCCTATGCCATCGCCAATGGCCTGCTGGAGATGGTTGCGCCGAGTGAGGCGCCGGGCCTGGTGCAATTCATGCAGCAACACTATCGCGCTGCCGCTGCGGCGGGGCCGCAGGAACCGGCCGCCGTCAGCTTCGGCGCGCGCAAAGACAACCTGCTGCTGGTGGTGGCGGAAAGCACGCGCGCCGACGTGATCGATGCCAGCGCCGGCGGGCAGGCGGTGACGCCCCACTGGCGCGCCCTGGGCGCCGAAGGCGTGGTCGGACGCCAGTACTTCAGCCATACCGGCTTCACCACCAGCTCGCTGAAAGCGATTTTCCGCGGCAGCCTGGGCCAGCAACTGCCCTTGGGCGACACCCTGTTCGGCGTGCTCAAAGCGCAGGGCTACCAGATCGTCGTGCTGTCCGGCCAGGATGAATCGTTCGGCGAGATCGACAAGTACAGCCGCTCGCGCGAGCTGGCCGACATCTTCTTCGATGCGCGTTCGGCGGTGGATGAGCGCGTCTTCGTCTCCGCCTCGCCCGGCAGCGCCGCGCTGTCCAACGAACGCCTGCTGGCCGAGTTCGACCGCATTGCCGAGCGCATCGACTGGAAGCGGCCCGTCTTCCTGTACGTGAACCTGCAGGCGGCGCACTTCCCGTACTACCACAAGGCCATGCCGAAAACGCTGGTGCAGCAGCCGCTGGCGCGCCACGAAATCGCCAGCGACAAGCGCGGGCAGCTGCAGCAGACATACCTGAATGCGGTGGCTTATTCGGACTGGGCGACCGGCGAGCTGGTCAAGCGCCTGCGCCAGCGCGAGGTCTACCAGCGCACGCTGGTGGTGGCTGCCGGCGACCATGGCGAATCGCTGTTCGACGACGGCGTGCTCGGGCACGGCATGCAGGTCAGCGACACCCAGATGCATGCCATGCTGGTGGCCAACCGCCCGCTGCCGGAGTTTGCCCGTCTGCTGGGGCAAACGGAGCTGGCGGCAGCCATGCTGCGCAATATTGGCGCGCGCATCCAGCCGCCCGCTGCGGCGGCCGGGCAGGGCGATGGCGTGCTGCAGGTGGTGGGCGTGATGTCCGCCCCGCAATTCCTCGGTTATCGCTACAGCGACGACACGCGCCTGACCGTCAACCAGGGCAGTAACGAAGTGTCGGCCCCCTGGCTGGCGCAGCCCCTGCCGCTGAACCAGGTCCGGCCCGGTACGCGCGAGTACAGCGAGCTGCTGCGGCTGATTGGAGACTGGCAGCGCCAGTAAGCGCGCCGGCCTTGCCGGATGCCCGGCCTGGCGCTACATTGCGCTATTTCTCATTGGGGGGACGGGTATGCGCGAGCGCGAGATCATCGCGGAATTCTGGCGCCGTATGGCGGCTAACGACTTTGCCGCAGCCGGCGCGCTGCTCGGCCCGGACTTTGTGCTCGAATGGCCGCAATCGCGCGAACGCATCCGTGGCGCGGCGCGCTTCATCCAGATGAATGCCGAGTATCCGGCGCACGGTCCGTGGCAGTTCACGGTGCAGCGCATTGTTGGTGGTAACGGAGAGGGCGTGTCGGATGTGGAAGTCACCGACGGCGTGCAAAAGGCACGCGCCATTTCCTTCTTCACCCTCAGCGAGGGAAAAATCACCCGCCTGGTCGAGTATTGGCCGGAACCGTACGACCCGCCCGCGAACCGCGCCCATCTGGTTGAGCCGATCAGCTGAGCGGGCCAGGCCCGGCCTGCGTCGTCCTTAGAAATAGAAGTTGCCGGAAATGCCGACGTGGTTGGCCTTCACCTCGGCGCCGCGGCCGTTCTTCACTTCGAACTTCTCGTTCACGTAACGCATTTTCACGCTCAGTTGCGGCGAGAACAGGTATTCCGCCTCCACCACATTGCTCAGGGTGTTGTCGAACTTGACATCGTTGATATCGGCCGCGCCGCTGCCGCTCAGCTTGGCACCCGTCACATAGCGCAGGCCGGTGCCGATTTTCCAGTTCTGGTCGATGTGGTAGAAGGCCAGGGCTTCGATCGGGAAGCGCTGGAACTTCAGGCTGCCGTTCGACGCAGTCTGGTCGTCGACGTGGAAGTTGACGCTGGTTTGCGCCGAGAACTGCTCGTTGATGCGGAAATCGACGCCGCCGGTGAAGTAGACGCCGCCGCCCGATTTGATGTTGGCGCTGCGGCCGTCGGTGTAGTCGGCGGTGGCGAGTTTCTTGCCGCCGCCGGTGATGCCGAGGCCGACAAAGCCGTGCACGGATTTGGCCGGCGCTGCAGCGACCGGGGCGACTTGGGCGTGGGCGGAGGAGGCGGCGGCCAGGATGGCCAGGGCGAGCAGGGATTTCTTCATTTCAATATTATTTATTTGCTAACTACAGGGGCAACAAAAAAGCCAACCGTGAGGTTGGCTTTTCCAGAATCTTGGTGGCCCGGGGCGGAATCGAACCACCGACACAAGGATTTTCAGTCCTCTGCTCTACCAACTGAGCTACCAGGCCAAGGCGCGCAATTATAGCAGAGGGTTTTTCTGTTTGCCAAGGCTTGTGTCGATGCGCCGCAGGATTTCCTGGAACTGGCCTTTCCATGCCATATGGCCGGAAACCAGCCCGGTGCAATCGATATCGACGATGCGCACATGCTTGAGGTTGATGCCGGATAAGCCCACCGGTTCGCTGAAGCGCGCATTGGCCCCCCGGTACGCCCATTCCAGGACCGCGTCGCGCCTGGAGTAGCAGTTGAAAATATGCCCTTTGACGGGCGCCGTGGCCAGCCGCCAGCAGTGGTCATCCTTCACCCCGCCGTCCACCGCACCGCCAAGCAGGTAGGCATTCTCGACGCATTGCCGGCGCTGCCGGGACAACTCGCGCAAAGCGAAGTGGATCACGCGGGCGCCAAGCGAATGACCGGCCAGTGTGAAGCGCCAGCCCGGCGTGGAAACGATGGCCTTGGCCAGCAGCTTGCCGGCCGCCTCCGCATTGGACATTGAGCGGTACCAGGAGACGAGAGGCTGCAAAACGATGCCGGCGTTGGGCTGGAGGAACGATTCGGCGGGGAGAATGTCGGCAGGGCTGCAGGCACTCCAGTCGAGGTGGTACCAGGAGGCGTGCCCGAACTGGCCCTGGGCAGTCTGCTCCCAGTCGCTGGTATCCAGTTTGCCGCTGGATAGGAAACCGTTGACGAAGATAAGCGCGTGCCTGTCGCCACCCTGGATCTTGCGTAGCGCAAAGTGCGGTGGCGCCACGAAGCGCGCGCGCAAGGCTTTACCCAGCAGCTGGCCAACACTCCCCGCGTGGTCGGCCAGGTGGCTGAGCGGGAACAGCCCGATATCGTCCAGCGCGAGCCCCGGCTGGCTGGGTGCGTCGCCGTTGTACGGGAAATAGTCCGCTTCGCTAAACCTCAGTTTCAATTGTGCTTCCCGCCTGTCGGATGGTCTCGATGATCGTTTGGTAGTACTGGTGAACTTCGCGGCCTTTACCGAAGCGCGCCACCGCCGGGTGGACGGTGCGGAAGCAGTGCATGCCGTCGTAGGTGAAATGCCAGAGCTTGCGCGGCTCGTAGACGCGCACCTGCTGGCGCAGCGGGGCCTCGAACAGCGCTTTCACGATCGGGTCGTGGGTGGCGCTGCAGCCGAGGATGATGACCCGGGGCCGCAGCTGCGCAAGTTCATGGCGGAACAGGCGCGCCGAAAACTGCGTCAGCACGTCCGAGTAGTTGCGCGCATTGCGCGACCGGCCGGGGCCGCGGTAGACGTCCATCCTGAACAGGTTGGTCCAGAGCACGGCGCCGCGCGCGCGATTGCACAGCTCATTTTCGAGGTGGCGCTTCATGCGCAGGAAGTGCGAACGGCCGGGGGCGGCGTGCAGGGCCGTGGCATAGCGTTCGCGCAGGGCCGGCAGGCGGTAGTCCGGGGCGCTGAGCACCTGCGGCAGGCGGCACAGCCAGCCCTTGGTTTCCTGGCCGACGAACATGACGCGGCGCGGTGCCGCGAAGTAGGGCCGGGCCGCTTCCACGTTCAGCAGGAAGGGGGCGGAAAGCGCCGCCATGTCGGCCGCCGCCAGCGCGCCGCAGCGTTGCAGGGATGCCAGTTCGGCGCGGTAGAAATCGTTCAGGTTCTCCTGGATGGCGGCGATGTGGTCCTGCATGTCCCTGGCCTGGCATGGTTGGCTGCCCGCTCGGGCGAGGCGGCAATAATACGATAGAATCGAGCGATGAGTGCACCCAACCTCGATGCCGGACAGCTCGCCTTCATGCGCGGCGGCGTGTCGATCAGTGTGGCCAGTTGCGGCAGCGATGGTCTGCCGCAGCTGGTGCGCGCCATCGGCTGCCGGGTCAGCGATGACGGCCGCCACGTCACGGTCTTTGTGCCGGAGGCGAAATCGCAGGCGGTGCAGCGCGATATCTTTGGCAACGGCGCCATTGCCGTCGCCTTCACCCAGCCTTCCACCCACCGCACCATGCAGCTGAAGAGCCGCGCCGCGCGCGTGGTGGCGCTGGCGCCGGGCGACGCACAGCTGGTGGAAGCCTACCGCGATGCTTTCGTGGCGGAAGTGGGCGCGATGGGCTTCCAGGAACTGATGGTGCGCACGCTGCTGTCTTGTCCGCCGCACGAACTGGTGGCGCTGACCTTCTGCCCGAGCGAGGCGTATTGCCAGACGCCCGGCCCGCAAGCGGGCAAGAAGCTGGAGGCGGGCGAATGAGCGCCGTCACGCTGGACACCATCCGCGAGTGCTTCGAGGGCGTCATCCCGGCCGTGCTGGGCACCGCCGACCTGGAGGGCATGCCGAATGCCTCCTACCTGTCGCAGGTGCAGTACATGGACCGCGAGCATGTGGCGCTGTCCTACCAGTTCTTCAACAAGACGCGCGCCAACATCCTGGCCAATCCGCACGCGCGGCTGACGGTGGTGAACCCCTATACCGGCGCGCAGTACTCGCTGGCGCTGCGATACCTGCGCACGGAAACCTCCGGCAAGCTGTTCGAGAGCATGAAGGCCAAGCTGGCCGGCCTGGCCTCGCACACCGGCATGAGCGGGGTCTTCAGGCTGCTCGGTTCGGACGTGTTCCGCGTCACGGACATCGTCTGCGTCGACCGCGATATCACGCCGGCCGCGCCACCGCCGCGCAACATGCTGGCGGCGCTGCGCCTGTGCAGCGAGCGCCTGCTGGCCTGCCGCGACCTGGCGCAGCTGTTCGACGAGACCATGGCCTGCCTGGACGGCACGCTGGGCATCAGCCATGCCATGCTGCTGCTGCACGATCCGGCGGCGGCTTGCCTGTACACGGTGGCTAGCCACGGTTATGCGCAATCGGGCGTCGGCTCGGAGATCGCGCTGGGGCAGGGCGTGATCGGGGTGGCGGCGCGCGAGGGCACGCCGATCCGCATCAGCCACATGACGGCGGAGTACAGCTACAGCCGCGCCATCCGCCAGCAGACCGAGGGCAGCGCGCTGGCGCCGGCGCTGCAGACTGAGATTCCGTATCCGGGCCTGGCCGAGTCGCGCAGCCAGCTGGCGGTGCCGATCCAGGGCTGCGAACGCCTGCTCGGCGTGCTGTATGTGGAGAGTCCGCAGGACCTGCGGTTTACCTACGACGACGAGGATGCGCTGGTCACGCTGTGCGGCCAGCTGGCGATGGTGATGCACATCCTGCAGAACGTGCCGGTGCCGGAAGCGGAGCCGGAGCAGCAGGCCGCGCCCACCGTGCAGGGGGCGCCGCTGCTGGTGCGCCATTTCGCCGACAACGACTGCGTTTTCTTCGGCAACGACTACCTGATCAAGGGCGTGGCGGGCGCGGTGCTGTGGGCGCTGCTGCAGGATTTTGTCGCGCATGGCAAAACGGCCTTCAGCAACCGTGAATTGCGGCTGGACCAGCGCGTGCGCCTGCCCGACGTCAGCGACAACCTGGAGGCGCGCCTGGTGCTGCTGGCGCGCCGCCTGTGCGAGCGCGCCGCGCCGGTGCGCATCGAAAAAACGGGGCGCGGCCATTTCCGCCTGTGCGTCGAGCGCCCCTTGCAGCTGGCCGAAGGCTGATCACGCGGCCAGCGGCTGCGGCGCGGCCAGGGCCGCCTCCAGTTTCTGCATATCGCGCACGCTGAGCAGGCTGCGCGCCATCTCCAGCACACCGGCGAAGGCCGGCGGCGGCATGCCGGCGCGCATCCCCAGCAGCATGCCGGCGCGTTCGGCCGGGTTCAGGGCCGGGAGCATCCAGCGCAGGGTAGCCTGCATTTCTTCGGGCGGGATGGCGGCCACGATGCGCTCGTGGATGGCATGCAGCTCCTCATCGCTATAACAGGCCCACAGCACGGCGTTGTTCTCGGTCTCCTCCAGGTTCATGTGCACCAGGTTCTCGCCGATGAAGACCGACAGCTGCAGGTGCAAATGCTCCAGGTGCTGGAAGCGCGCAGCGCCGGCGGCGCTGGCGCAGTGCTCGCACAGGGCCAGCAGCTTGTCGATGGCCCACTCATGGTGGTCGTGGTCGCCTTCCGTCACCTGGGCCGAGCCGGGGCGGCGCGCGTTCAGCGCGGGATGCACAAAATTGCGCTCATGCTCGACATGCCTGCGCATCGCGCCCAGCAGTTCGCGCACCTGCGCCAGGGCGCCGTGCAGGTCTTCATGATCGGCGGCATCGGTGCGCGCCAGGCGGCTCTGGGTATCGCTCATGTAGAGGCGCAGCGCCTTGTGGATGCCGGAGTACATATTGATTCGTGGCTGGTTCATTTCTCTCACCTTCGGGTTGGTACGAAGGGCATGGTAGTCACTCCGGCCCCGGCGCGTTCTTAAAAACTCCCTCAGCAAACCTTAAAAACTTCTTAAGTTATGCGGGCGCCCCGCATAACGGTATGAGAAACGCTTAGTTCCTTCGCGCAGGGGTTGCTGCATATGATGCAAGTTCCCCCCACAGCCAAGGAGAGCGACATGAAGGCCAGAGCGAGCACCATCTATGCAACGTTGATGGCGCAGATGTGCTGCTGTGTCGCCCTGGCGGCGCCCAGTGTTTTCCCGACCGGCGTCACGCTGCACGACCGCGCGCGCGCTTACCAGGGCTATGTGCTGTTTACGGGGCAGGACAAGAAAACCCATTTGATCGATACCGACGGCAAGGTGGTGCACCAGTGGCCATACGAGGGTTTCCCGCCCTTGCTGCTGGACCCGGCCCTGGCGGGCGGCAAGCGCGGCAACATCCTGCTGCAGCTGTCGAACACGCCGGGCGCACAGGCCGGCAACGGCCTTGGCAACAACGCCATCGGCGAACTCGATTGGAACGGCAAGGTGCTGTGGCAATGGGGCGCGGGCGCGCAGGCGGCCTACGCCAGCGACGGCGTCGCGGGCCACGGCGCGCCCGGCGGCGCGGCGCGCCAGCACCATGACTGGCGGCGCCTGGCCAATGGCAACACGCTGGTGCTGGCCAACCGCGTGCACCAGGTGGCGGGCTTTGCGTCGCCCGTGCTGGACGATGTGGTGTACGAGGTGACGCCGTCCGGCGCGCTTGCCTGGCAGTGGACCGCGTCCGAGCATATCGAGGAATTCGGTTTCTCGCCCGAAGCGCTGAAGCTGGTGCGCGCGGCCCAGCCGCGCCATGGCGCGCAGGCGGCCGACATCCTGCACCTGAATACGATGGCGGTGGTGGGGCCGAACAAATGGTTCGACCAGGGCGACCAGCGCTTCCACCCGGACAATGTGCTGGTGGGCTCGCGCGAGGCCAACTTCATCGCCATCGTCGACAAGAAAAGCGGCAAGGTGGTGTGGACGCTGGGACCGGATTATCCGGCCATCGCCGGCAGCCACGTGCCGCGCCCGGTGGACCAGATCGTCGGGCCGCACGACGCGCACATCATCGCGCCCGGCCTGCCAGGCGCCGGCAACCTGCTCGTGTTCGACAACCAGGGCGAGGCGGGCTATCCGCGCGTCAGCCCGGGCATCTTCCCGCATTCGCGCGTACTCGAAATCGATCCGGTTTCGAAGCAGGTGGTGTGGCAGTACACGGCAGCCAACTCCGGGCAGACGCAATGGAGCTTCTACAGCGCCTTTATCAGCAGCGCGCGCCGGCTCCCGAATGGCAACACGCTGGTCGATGAAGGGATGAACGGCCGCTTCTTCCAGGTGACGCCAAAGGGCGACATCGTGTGGGAGTACATCAGCCCCTTCTTCGGCGAATCGCCGGTTGGCGGTGGCGGGCAGAAAGTCCGCACCAACTGGGTCTATCGCGCCACGCCCGTGCCGTACGACTGGGTGCCGGCCGCATCAAACAAACAATAAGGGGTTACCGTGTCTCACAGGAATAAAGTGCTGCGCCCGCAGCTGGGCGTGATCGCGCTCGCCGTTTTAACACTGGCCGCACAGGCGGCGCCCGCCGACCTGCCGCCCGCCGCGCCGTCGGCTGCGGAGGGGGCCGCCGCCGACGGCGCCGCTGCGGCCGACGGCGCCATCGTCGGCGCCGTGCAAACCGTGTATGTCACCACGCGCCGCCGCGTCGAGAGTTCGCAGAACGTGCCGACCCCGATGACGGTGCTGGGCGACGACGTGCTCGATGGCAGCCGCACCTACCGCGTGCAGGACCTGCAGCAGCTGCTGCCGAGCACCACCATCAACTATGTGCATGCGCGGCAGATGAGCTTCGCCGTGCGCGGCCTGGGCAACAACCCGGCCAGCGACGGGCTGGAAGGCAGCGTCGGCATCTATCTCGATAACGTCTACCTGGCGCGTCCCGGCATGGCCGCCTTCGATGCGCTCGACATCCAGCAGCTGGAACTGCTGCGCGGCCCGCAAGGCACGCTGTTCGGCAAGAACACCACGGCCGGCGTGCTGAATATCGCCACCCGCAAGCCGACCCTGGCGACGGAGCGCAGCATCGAGCTGTCCGCCGGCCAGTACGGCTATGTGCAGGGCAAGGCCATCCTGAACGGCGCGCTGGCGGACAGCGTGGCGGGCCGGCTGTCGGTCTACAAGACGCATGACGACGGCTATATCACCAACCGCTACACCGGCAAGCCGGTGCAGGGCGGCACCCGGCAGGGCGTGCGGGCCCAGGCCCTGTTCGAGCCGGGCCGCGCTTTCAGCCTGCGCCTGGTGGCCGACTACAACGGCGAGGAGTCCGACAACGGCACCCTGGTCTTCTACAACGCCGGCCCGAGCGGCAAGGCGCTGGCGCAGGCGAAACTGGTGGGCGCGACGCCGGTGCTCGACCCGCGCGAGCGCGCGGTCAACCTGGACTCGGGCTCGCACGTCAGCGTGCACCAGGGCGGCGTGTCGGCCGAGGCCAACTGGACCTTCGCCGACGATGCGCGCCTGACGTCGATCACCGCCTGGCGGCGCTGGAACTTCGTCCCGAACAATGACGACGGCCTGGACGTGCCGATCAACCTGAACGTGGGCGCCTCCGCCAACCACCGCCAGTTCTCGCAGGAGCTGCGCTGGGCCACGCCGTCCGGGCGCGCGCTGGAGTCGGTGTTCGGCGCGTATTACTACTACCAGGAGCTGTCCAACAACTCGTTCACCGTCAACGGCGCGCTGGTCGACCTGTATAACGGCACGCCGGCCGGCGCCTGGTCCAACGTGAGGAGCTACGCCCCCTCCAGCCTGCGCGTCAACAGCTATGCCTTGTTTGCGCAATCGACCTGGCACGCCGGCGAGCGCTGGGACCTGAGCGCAGGGCTGCGCGCCAGCTACGAGGACAAATGGGCGCGCGTGACGCGCGATGCGCCGCTCGGCGGCGCGCCCGTCACCGGCGCCGCGCTGGCCTCGCGCAACGGCCGCTACGGCGCCTACGATTCCGGCCCGCTCGGCCTGGACCAGTTCAGCCCCACGGCCCTGCTCAGTGCGGGCTACAAGCTGGCGCCGGAGGTGCTGCTGTACAGCAGCCTGTCGCATGGCGAGAAGTCGGGTGGCATCAACCTGTCGGTGCCGGGCGCCGGCGGCGCCGCCTCGCTGCTGGTGGGCAGCGAGCGTTCGAATGCGTGGGAGCTGGGCTTCAAGTCCACGCTGCTGGACAACAAGCTGCAGTTCAACGGCAACCTGTTCGCCACCGTGGTGCACGGCTACCAGAGCAATGCCTACGACCCGGTCAGCCGCACCTCCTACCTGACCAATGCCGGCAATGTGCGCACGCGCGGCCTGGAGCTGGAGGGGATCGCCACGCCGCTGAAGGGACTGACGCTGCGCGCGAACGGCTCCTTCAACGACGCCAGCTACCTGAAATACACCAACGCGCCGTGCGCGCCGGAACGCAGCGGCACCTTCTGCGACCTGAGCGGCCGCAATGCCCTGGTCAATGCGCCGCGCTGGATCGGCAACCTGGGCGTGCAGTATGCGCACGCACTGGCGCCGGGCTGGCAGGCCTACTACAACGCCAACTACGCCTATCGCGGCAGCACCTACGGCACGCTGGACGCGTCGGAATACTCGAAGATCCCGGCCTACAGCGTCAGCAACCTGTCGCTCGGCCTGCGCAGCACCAACGGCGTGGCGTGGGACGTGTCGCTGTGGCTGAAGAATGCCTTCGACCGCCACTACTACACCAGCATGTGGAACAGCGGCTTCGGCTCGTACAACGCCGTCATCGGCACCCCGCGCACGGCCGGCATCACCGCGCGCCACGAATTCTAAGGAGAACCCGCATGAGCACCATCAACCGCAAACGCCGCGCCGTGGTCGGCGGCCTGTCCACCCTGGCGCTGGCGCCATCGGCCGCGCTGGCCGCCGCCAAAGGCGCGGGCAAGGGCGCCGCGCGCGGCACGGCCCAGCCCAACATCCTGTTCATCCTGGCCGACGACCTGGGCTGGGGCGACCTGGGCGTGTACGGCCAGACCGAATTCCGCACGCCGCACCTGGACAAGCTGGCCCGGCAGGGCCTGCGCCTGACCCAGGCCTACTCCAATTCCGCCGTCTGCTCGGCCACGCGTTTCGGCCTGATCACGGGGCGCTACCAGTACCGCCTGCGCGGCGGGCTGGAAGAGCCGATCGCCGGCACCGCCGGCAACCACGGCCTGCCGCTCGAGCATCCGACCCTGCCGTCGCTGCTGAAGAAGGCCGGCTACAACACCGCGCTGGTCGGCAAATGGCACCTCGGCTACCTGCCCACCTTCGGCCCGCTGAAAAGCGGCTACGACAGCTTCTTCGGCAACTACGGCGGCGCCATCGACTACTTCACGCACAAGCCGGGCGTCGGCCCGGATGTGAAGGAAGACCTGTTCGAGGGCGAGGTGCCGGTAAGCCAGGTCGGCTACTACACCGACCTGCTGGGGGAACGCGCCGCCCACTACATCGGCAAGCAGGAGCCGGGCAAACCGTTCTTCCTGTCGCTGCACTACACGGCGCCGCACTGGCCATGGGAAGGGCCGAAGGACGAGGAGGTGGCGCGCCAGGTCGGCAACATCTTCCACTACGACGGCGGCAACCTGGAAACCTACGGCCGCATGGTGGAGGCGCTGGACGCCTCGATCGGGCGCGTGCTGGAGGCGCTGGAGCGGCGCGGCCTGGCCGAGAACACCATCGTCATCTTCACCAGCGATAACGGCGGCGAACGCTTCTCGCGCACCTGGCCCTTCACCGGCCAGAAGACCGAATTGCTGGAAGGCGGCATCCGCGTGCCGGGCCTGGTGCGCTGGCCGGCGCGCATCAAGCCGGGCCAGGTCAGCCCGCAGGTGGCCATCAGCATGGACTGGCTGCCCACCCTGCTGGCCGCCGCCGGCAGCGCGCCCGACCCGGCCTATCCGCCGGACGGCGCCAACCTGCTGCCGGTGCTGCTGGGCGAGCAGGGCGTGCAGCCGCGCACCCTGTACTGGCGCTACAAGGCCAATGCGCAGCGCGCCTTGCGCGACGGCGACTGGAAGTACCTGAAGATCCGCAGCCAGGAATTCCTGTTCAACCTGGCCGGCGACCAGCGCGAACGCGCCAACCTGGCGCAGCGCGAGCCGGCGCGCCTGGCGGCGCTGCGCGCGCAGTGGGAGCAGTGGGATGCCGGCATGCTGCCGATCAGCGCCGATGTGCGCACGCACGGCGTCGGCGGCCGGGTGCAGGCCGACAAGTACAGCCCGGAATCGAACGACGGCTAAGGCGCGCGCTGGCGCGCCTTGAGCGTGGCGCCATCGGGGCCGAACAGCAGCACGTGCTCGCCCCGCCGCGGCTGGCCGTCGGGCCCGGGCGCCAGGCCGGCGGCGGGTGCCGAATGGTAGAGCCACACTTCGCGCCCGCTGTCGAAGCGCAGGCTGGCGTGCGGCGGCCCGAACGCGGCGCGCGCGGCGGCGCGGTCGGGCGGGGCGGCGCCGCTGGCCGGCGGCGGCTGGTCCATATATTCAAAGCTGAGCAGCGTGTCGTCCGGCCAGCTGCGGTCCCACAGCGGCGCGTAATAGCTTTGCTCCAGCAGCACCTGGCAGTCGCAGTACGGTAGTTCGGCAGCGGGCGGATTGCCGGCGTACAGGGCGCGGAAGGGCAGGCTGGCGCGGCGCACGCCGTGCTGCAGGGTGATGGAGAAGATGGGCCGATCGGCGAAAAACAGGTAATTGCCCTCGGGGTCGGCGCACACCCGCTGCGGGCTGCGCAGCGCCTCATCCAGCCAGGCGAACAGGTGGGCATTGTTGGAGACCAGCCCGGCCTCCATGCCGACCAGGCATTCGAGCCGCAAGTCGCCCAGGCGGCGCATGCCGGGCGGGACGCCCGGGCTGCGCACCTCGGCGCGCCATGTCATGGACAAAGTCCTGCGGTTGGCCAGCACGGCGGCATCTTCGCGCCACAGGCCCTCGTCGCGCGGCAGGGTGAAGCTGTGGTCGGGCGCCAGCGGCAGCGCCATGCTGCGCGTGTCGCCGGCTACGCGCAGCCGCACCCCATCCAGCGCCATGCCCGGCTCGCGTGGCAGCAGGCGAAAGCGCAGCGTGGCCTG
This sequence comes from Pseudoduganella sp., assembly GCF_041914865.1. Lineage (NCBI taxonomy): Bacteria > Pseudomonadati > Pseudomonadota > Betaproteobacteria > Burkholderiales > Oxalobacteraceae > Pseudoduganella > Pseudoduganella sp. Next base: position 138,564 of record NZ_JAYSCO010000004.1, read on the forward strand.
CGGCGCCAGGGCCGCCTGCTCGCGCGCAAAGCGCTCCATGCCCTGCAGCATGCGGCGGTAGGACTTGTCCACCGGCGACCGGGTGCTGGGCACCTCCACTTGCGGCACGGCTTGCGCCGCCGCCAACAGGAACAGCAATTTCCACATAATTGCAGATTGTGGCATCCTGCTGGAATCCCTGCTCAATGAACACGCCAGTTGTGCGCACCGCTACCGATGATCAACGACCCGCCAGCGCTGGAACGCCTGTCAAGCCGCTATGAACTGCTGGTGGCCAGCATCAGCGATTACGCCATCTGCATGCTCGACCCGCAAGGCCGCATCACGAGCTGGAACGTCGGCGCGCAGCGCAGCAACGGCTATAGCGAGGGCGAGGCGCTCGGCATGCACTTTTCGCGCCTGTACCCGCCCGACGAACGCCAGGCCGGCGCACCGGAACAGGCCCTGGCCACGGCCCGGCGCGAAGGACGCTATGAATGCGAAGGCTGGCGCCTGCGCAATGATGGCTCGCGCTTCTGGGCCAGCGTGGTGATTGACCCGGTCCACACGCCGGACGGCGAGCATATCGGCTTTGGCATGGTGGCGCGCGATATCAGCGAAGGCCGCAAGGTGATGGAGGCGCTGCGCGAAAGCGAGCAGCGCTTCCGCCTGCTGGTGCAGGGCGTGATCGATTATGCGATCTACATGCTGTCGCCGGAGGGCTTGATCACCAACTGGAACCTGGGCGCGGAGCGCATCAAGGGCTTTGTGCGGGACGAGGTGATCGGCAGCCATTACCGGCGCTTCTTCACCGACGAGGACCGCGGCGAGGGCGCGCCGGAGCGCGCGCTGGCCATTGCCGCGCACGACGGGCGCTACGAATCGGAGGGCTGGCGCGTGCGCAAGGATGGCACGCGCTTCTGGGCCCATGCCGTGATCGACGCCCTGTACGACGAGAGCGGCCGCCTGATCGGCTTTGCCAAGGTCACGCGCGACAACACCGAGAAGCGCCTGGCGGCCGAATCGCTGGAGCAGGCGCGCGCGGCGCTGTTCCAGGCGCAGAAGATGGAGTCGATCGGCCAGCTGACCGGCGGCGTGGCGCACGACTTCAACAACCTGCTGGCGGTGGTGTCGAGCGGGGTCGATATCCTGCGCACCGGGCCGGCGCCGGAAGCGCGCGCGCGCGTGCTGGACAGCATGCGGCGCGCGGTCGACCGCGGCGCCGCGCTGACGCAGCAGTTGCTGTCCTTTGCGCGCCAGCAGCCGCTGGCGCCCACCGTGCAGCAGCTGAACCAGCTGGTGGCTGGTTTCGAAGGCGTGCTGCGGCGCGCGGCCGGGCCGCTGGTGCAGCTGGAACTGGACCTGGAGCCGAAGTTGCGCCCGGCCTCGATCGATGAGGCGCGCTTCGAGGCCGCCCTGCTGAACCTGGTGGTCAATGCGCGCGATGCCATGCCCGATGGCGGCAGCATCGCCGTCGCCACCCGCAACGCCAGCCTGGCGGCCAACCAGGCCGCCACCCTGCCGGCCGGCGAGTATGTGCAGGTCAGCGTCATGGACACCGGCAGCGGCATGAGCGAGGCCGTGCGCGAGCGCGCCTTCGAGCCCTTCTTCACCACCAAGGAAACCGGCAAGGGCACCGGCCTGGGCCTGAGCCAGGTGTACGGCTTCATCGTGCAGTCGGGCGGCGGCGTGACCATCGACACCGCACCGGGGCGCGGCACCAGCATCCACCTCTACCTGCCGGCGCTGGGCGCCGCCATGCCGGAGCAGCCGGCGCCGCGCCCGCCGCGCGAGGAGCGCGTGCTGATCGTGGAGGACGATCCACTGGTGATGGAGTCGGCGCGCGAGCTGTTCCAGGCCATGGGCTATGCCATCCTGCAGGCCAGCGACGGCGCCTCCGCCCTGCGCGCCTTGCAGCGCGACGGCGAAGTCGATGTGCTGTTCAGCGATGTGATGATGCCGAACGGGATGACGGGCCTGGACCTGGCGCGCGAAGTGCGCCAGCGCTACCCGGCCATCAAGATCATCCTGTCCTCCGGCTTCCCGCAGCCGGGCATGCAGGACGAAGGCTTGAACGAGTTTGCCTTCGTCGGCAAACCGTACCGCCTGGCCGACCTGGCACGCCAGCTGCGCACCGGCTGAGGTACACTTGTCGCCTTTGACAAGAAGCTCAGAGGGAGACATTGACGTCCCCCCGCCCTAAAGGACGGGGATTCCTGCTTCCAGCGTCGCACGTCCGCGACGGAGAATGTTTATCGCAGCATTGAGATCACGATCATGTACAACACCGCAATCGCTGCAAGTCCATTCTCTTATTCCAAGGCCTGCGATACCTCTCGGCCGCGAATCGGGCAATGCGCCACAGTTCGAGCAGGTCTGGGTGGTAAATCGTTCGTCGACTTCCACATACCGTGCGCCATGCCTAATGGCCTTGTACGCCAGCATTCTCCGAAAGGACGACCAGCCTGCATCATGCACGGACTTCGCCAGGCTGGTTTGGGCGAGTCCGGCGGCGTTGACGTTGCCGACGGCGATATGGTCAAAAGCGCGTGCAATATTCAGCGATGCCTTGTGCAAGTAGTCCCGGCGGCAGGACGCTGTGTAGGCATGGATGGCCTTCACCCTGCGTCGCTTATGAGCGCGTTGCGCCACCGCCAGCGCCGCTTCGGCCCTACGGTAGAAGCCGGGGGCTTCAATCCTGGTGGCATCAGACAGCACAGCAAGCTCTTTCAATCCAAGGTCGATACCAACACCATGTTCAAGCGGGCGCACAGGAGGCTCCGCCACCTCGATCACGATGTTGAGAAACCAATTACCCCTGCTGTCCTGCGAAAAGCATGTCCCATCTTTGATCTTGCCTTCCGGCAGAGGGCGCGAGTAAAACACGCGGAAGGTATGGCCCGCAAAGCGGAACGCATCGCCTTCGCGGTGCAGGTCGCGTCCTTTGAGTGGCACCCAACCCAGCGTTTTTCCGCCGCGATAGCGCAGGAAAGGCCGACGATGTTGACTGCGCGATTTGGCAAACTGCTCGCATACCGCGTTGATGGTGCCGGAGTGCAGTCCAAGTTCTTTGCTGCTGCCCGTGGTCAACACATTCAAGTCAAAGCCGGTCAACCATGGGCGGTCAAACCGCAAGGCATCTTTCTGCCGATCGTTGCAATAGTTCCAGACGAAATTTACCTTGCGGGCCAACTGATTAAGCAGCCCGTTCAACGACTTAACACGGTAGCGGTAAACGATCACCATGCTGTAATTTTATACAGTATTTATAACCTGGAGCGCACGACTGCTTCGCAGTCGGCTCCTTTCCTCCCCGTCGTAAACGAAGGGGTTTCACGGAGCAAAAACTGATGAAAAAACTGGTACTTGGAGGACTGGCCATGCTGGTGGCAGGCAGCGCCATGGCGGCGTCGGTGCAGGACGTGGCGGAGCGTTACCGCAAGCTGGCGCTGGCCATCGGCCAGCATGACAGCAGCTATGTCGACGCCTATTACGGCCCGCCGGAGCTGGAGCAGCAGGCCGCAAAGAACAAGCAGAGCCTGGCCGCCATCCGCGCCGACGTGCAGGCCGCGCAGCGCGATATCGCGCAGCACAAGGCCGGCAATGCCGACGAGGCGCTGCGCATCGAGTTCCTGTCCAAGCAGCTGAAAGCGATGCACGCCCGCGTCGAAATGATGGAGGGCCGCAAGTTCAGCTTCGACGAGGAGACCGCGCTGCTGTACGACGCCGTCAGCCCGCACCATGACCGTGCCTACTACATGGCGCTGGTGGAGAAGGTGGACAAGCTGCTGCCGGGCGAAGGTACGCTGCCGGAGCGCCTGAAGGCCTTCCGCGCCCAGTTCGTGATCCCGAAGGACAAGCTGAAGCAGGTGTTCGACGCCTCGATTGCCGCCTGCCGCGAGCGCACGGCGGCTTTCATGGCGCTGCCGCAGAAGGAAAGCTTCGTACTGGAATTCGTCAGCAACAAACCCTGGTCCGGCTACAACTGGTACAAGGGCAACGCGCACAGCCTGATCCAGATCAACACCGAATTCCCGATCTATATCGACCGCGCGCTGGACCTGGGCTGCCATGAGGGGTATCCGGGCCACCACGTGTACAACGCCATGCTGGAGCAGGCCCTGGTCAAGCAGCGCAACTGGGTCGAGTTCAGCGTCTATCCGCTGTATTCGCCGATGTCGCTGATCGCCGAAGGCAGCGCCAACTACGGCATCGAAATGGCCTTCACCGATGCCGAGCGCCTGGCGTTCGAGCAGAAGGTGCTGTACCCGATGGCGGGCCTGGACCCGGCGCTGGCGCCGAAGTATATGGAGCTGATCAAGCTGCTCGGTAAGCTGAGCTATGCCGACAACGATGCGGCGCAAGCCTACCTGGAAGGGAAGTGGACGCGCGAGCAGACTATCGAGTGGCTGGTGAATGTGGCCCTGTCGCCGCCGGAGAAATCGGCGCAGCGCCTGTCTTTCTACGACGCCAACCGCGGCTACGTCATCAACTACAACCTGGGCAAGGATATGGTCAAGGCCTGGGTCGAGAAGCAGGTGACGGCCACCGATCCGGTGGCCGCCCGCAAGCAGCGCTGGGAGGCGTTCAAGGCGCTGCTGTCGTCGCCGCGCCTGGCCAGCGGGCTGCGTTAAGTAGCCTGCGTTAAGCGGCTTGCTTTAAGCCGCTTTCTTCGAGCTCAGGCATTCTTTCATGAATGCCTTGCGCTCGTCACCCTTCTTGCCTGCGGCGTCCGCATTGCAGGTCTTCATCTTGTCCTGCTGCGTCGCTGGCGCGGCAGGCTTGTTGCTCAGGCATTCCTTCATGAACGCCTTGCGTTCATCGCCTTTTTTGCCCTCGGCTTCCTTGTTGCAGGTCGTCATTTTCGATTGCTGTGCGTTCTTCGCTGGCGCCGGGTCCGCGGCAAAAGCAGCCGAACAAGACAGGGCCAGCGCAGCAATGATCAGTTTTTTCATGAGGGTTCCTTCTAACAGTTGAGTTGGTCTTGCGTCAGTAACTATACATAGATTTTTTGTCGATGTGACCTATTCTCTAAAGATGCCGTTGGGTTTAACCAGTGGTATTTGCGCGGGGGAGTGAACATGGACAACAAGAAGTTCTTTCAGTCAGGGATGATCCTGCTGGCGCTGACGGCCTGCGCCGGCACCGATCCGAAACTGGGCGGGGCACCGACGGTGGCCACCGGCGCGGCCGGAGGCGCGACCGCCTCGAATGCCAGCTCGCAGCTGGAAAAATGCGAGAAGCCACTCGGCACCCTCGGCGTGGTGGAGGATACGGCGGCGCCCTGGTATCACCACCTGTCGCAATACAAGCTCGGTTCGACCGTGCCGGTGCTGCGCATGATGATCCAGCAGTCGAATTGCTTTGTCGTGGTCGAGCGCGGCGCGGCCATGGGCAAGCTGATGCAGGAGCGTTCGCTGGCGGCGTCGGGCGAAATGCGGGCCGGCAGCAATTACGGCAAAGGCCAGATGGTGGCGGCCGACTACACCATGAGCCCGAGCATTACCTTCAGCCAGAAAGGCACGCAAGGCATGGGCGGTGCGCTCGGCGGGCTGGGCCTGCTGGGCAGCGTGGCCGGCGTGGTGGCGGGCGGGCTGAAAGCCAATGAAGCGTCGACCACCTTGCTGATGGTGGACAACCGGTCCGGCATCCAGCTGGCGGCGGCCGAAGGCAGCGCCAAGAACTTTGACTTCAACCTTGGCGGCGCGCTGTTCGGCGGCGGCGGTTTCGGTGCTGCGGGCGGCTATTCGAATACGCCGGAGGGCAAGATCCTGATTGCCTCCTTCATGGATTCGTACAACCAGCTGGTGAAGGCTGTGCGTAATTACAAGGCGCAGGAAGTTGCCGGCGGCATGGGCACGGGCGGCGCGCTCGGGGTGCAGGGCGGCTCGACGCCGGCATCCAAAGAGCTGGAGAAAAAACCGTCGAAGAAGAAAAACTGAGAGTGTGAGGGAAAGGAAAACGCCGGCAGCCGCCGGCGTTTTCTTCAGGTGCTGCCTGCTTAAGCGTGTTTGCGGCGCAGGCGGGCCAGGCCGGCCAGGCCGAGGCCGAACATGGCCAGGGTGCCGGGTTCCGGCACGTCCTGGGTTGGGTTGCTGGTACCGAGCGTCACGTTGTCGAAGGCGATGAAGTCGGCGGCACCGCCGAAGTCGACCGAACGGGCAATGCCGGCGAACGCCACGCCGACCGGGTCGAACTGGCAGAAGCTGCCGTTCGGGTCGCCGGCGCAATTGCCGGTGTTGGCGGCCAGCGACAGGCTGGCCAGCAGGTTGCCGGTGCCATCGAGGCCGTCGTACACGTTGACGAAGCCGGCGCGGGACGAGGTGTAATAGAACGAGAAGCCGGTGCTGAAACCGGCGGCCACATTCATGGTGGCAGCGTTGCCGGACAGGAAGAACAGGACGGTGCTGGGCGAGGGCTCATTGCCGATATTGCCGGTGCCGCCGGGTGCGTCCGCGTCGATGATGCCGAGGCTGGCGCGCGAGAAGCTGATGCCGTAGTTGGTGCCGCTATTGCCGACGCTGTCGGTGCCGCCGTTATAGAACTCCAGCACGTTGGCGGAATTGCCGACGCCCTCGAAGGTGAGGACGATAGGGGCGGCGCCAGCGGTGGCGCAAGCGCCGGCGGTGACGAGGGCTGCCAGCAGTTTGGTCAAGGTTTTCATGTTGTTTCCTCCCGTAATCTCAAATGCGACAACGAAGCAGGAACCGTGCCCGATGGGTAAGTACTTAAAGATTAGTAACTTAGTGCGCGGGGTGCGACTATCAATATCTAAGTTGTTAAGATTACCGACGACAGATACAGGTAAAAGCCGAGCACGGGGGCATTGCCCAGGTCTATCAGGAAACCGCCGCAGGGCGGCACGATGGTGGCGGCGCGCGGCGCCGGGCCATATTGCCGGGTGATGGCGTCCATCGCCGCGACCGCCGTGGCGGTGGAGCCGATGCCAAAGCCGGCCAGCCCGGCTGCCGCGACGGCGGCCTCGCGGTCCCTGCCCAGCAGGGGGAAGACGATGCAGGCGGCGAATGCCAGGGTCAGCGCGATGTTCACGCCCAGGATCAGCAGCATGGGGCCGGCCACGCCGGCCAGTTCGCCCAGGTTGAGCGGGGCCAGGGTGACGACCAGGAACAGCGGCAGCAGCACGGCCGCGATGCGGTTGACGGTGTCGCCGCGCAGCCAGCCGGCGCCGGCGGCATCGTGGGCGGCGCGCACGGCAAAGCCCAGCAGCAGGGCGCCCATATACGCTGGCAGGGTAGCGCCCAGCTGGTCGAGGCCAAAGCTGATCCAGGCGCCGGCCTTGATGCAGGCCGCCACCAGCAGCAGATGCAGCAGCGCATTGCGTCCCATGCCCGCCAGCGCGCGTGCATCGGCCAGGAAGTCGGCCACCGGCGGCCGGGCCGGCACGCTGGCGGTGCCGCCGGCTGCTTCCGCCCCGGTCGCGCTGCCGTGGGCGCGCGCGGCCGGCGCCATGCGGCGGCGCAGCATCCAGGCGCCGAGCGGCCCGGCCAGCAAGGCGCCGGCCAGCAGTCCGACAGTGGCGGCGGAGGCGCCGATGGTGGCCGCGGCCGCCATGCCGGCCTGCTCGAAGCGCGGCGCAAAGCCAAGCGCCGTGCCGTGCCCGCCCACCAGGGTCAGGGAACCGCACAGCACGCCCAGCAGCGCCGGGGCGCCCAGTGCGCTGGCCAGCGCCATGCCCACGGTGTTTTGCAGTAGCGCCAGCAGCAGTGTGCCCAGCAGCAGGACCAGCAGCATGCGGCCGCCGCTGGCCAGCAAGCGCAGCGGCGCGGCCAGGCCGACGCAGGTGAAGAAGCCGACCAGCAAGGGCAGGTTCAGCGATTTGGCGGGCCGCGCCAGCCATTCGTGGTCGGGCGTGACCAGCCAGGTCCACCAGCCGGCGCTGACCTTAGTGGCAAAGCTGAATTCCAGTCCGGCGCTGCGCAGCAGCAGGCAGGCCAGTGCGAACAGCAGGCCGCCTGCAACGGGGACTGGAATGCTGCCGCGTGCCAGCAGCGGCACACGGCGCAGCAGGAGCTGGCCGAGCAGCAGCAGGGGCACGGCCAGCAGCAGCAGGCACCAGGGCGAGAGGGTCATCCGGCCATATTGCTGGGATTGCCCGTGCCTGTCAAACGCGAAGGCAGCTGGCGCCGCCACAAAGCATGGCATTGCGGGCGCGGCAGCCTATAGTGTAAGTAGCTTTTCAATAGGGAGGCTGCCATGAGCCGCAAGTACATCGACTGCCGCGAATTCCCCAGCGACACCCACTGCAGTGTCGCCATTTCGGCCGACAGTGCCGACGAGCTGCTGGAGGTTGCCGTCCAGCACGCCGTCTCGGTCCACAAGCATACCGACAGCCCGGAGCTGCGCAGCGCCATCCGCGGCCTGATCCATGAGGGCATGCCGCCGGAAGTGGTGGTGCCGCCGGGCGCCATCACCGGCGCGCCCGAAGGCGTGCGCACGCACTAGGCGGCGCGCACCGCGGGCTGCGCTTCCAGGTGGCGGATCAGGTCGCGCCCCAGCACGCGCAGGCGCGCCGTGTCGACTTGCCGCTTCTTGTAGGCGTCGTGGCTGGCCGGCCCTTCCAGGGTGCGGCCATGGCTGGCCTTGTCCATCAGCTGGATCTCGTACTCGAAGAAGAAACCGATATCGTAGTCCGGCCCCATGGCCGCCGGGTCGTCCGACGGCACGTGGATCATCTTGCGCACGGTGACCTGGATGCTGTTGAAGCCGGCGCCGCTGTGCGGGTTGTCGGCCTGCGTCTGCGGCGCGGCAATGGCCATCAGTTCGGCGTCCATCTTCTCCAGCAGCGCGGCCGGGTAGCCGTTGGCCGCTTCCAGCATGCAGCGGTACTTGGTGAAGATTTCCTTGGCCGCCTCCATGTCGAGCAGGGTGTTGCGGGTGCGCTGTGAATCGACATTGGTGACCGAGATGACGTGGGCGCGCTGCAGGGTGCGCAGGGCCAGCAGGCATTCGAAGCGGGTATTGAAGATCAGCCGCACGCCCAGGTGGTCGAAGATGTCGGCCGCCAGGTAGGCCGCCTTTTGCAGCAGCTTGAGCAGGATGCTGTTGCGGCTCTTGTTGTTCTTGCGGTCAAAGTGCAGCAGCGGCAGGCAAATCTCGCCATCGCTCAGGTAATGCTGGCCATCTTCCTGGCGGATCACCTCGTCCAGGCTGGCGAACACCTGCTGGCGGATGATGTTGAAGTAGCGTAGCTTGAGGTTGTTATCGATGTAGAAGATGCCGTGCATGACCTTCAGCACGGCGCACGACCACATGCGGCGCAGCTCCACCTGTTCATTGCCGTGCAGCGAGGCGAACACCAGCAGGTCGAGCGGATCGGCCGGCCGCGCTACATCGGGCGGGATCAGCGCGGCCTGGTCCGGCGTGAGGAAACTGCTGCAGATGAAGTCGAGCGCCTCACCATGGGCGCGGGCGATCACCGCGCGCGCATGCGGGTTGTCGATGTCGAAGCCGTACTCGCGCACGAATTCGCGGGCGTCGTGCTGGTTGCGCAAGGCCAGCCCGCCCAGGTCAATTGCCGAAACGCCGGAGGCGATGGCGTTCAGGTAGGTCCAGTTGATGGAAAACTTGCCCTGGCACTTGAGGGTGGCATCCATGGCGGCGTTCGCGGCTTTCGTGTGTTAGTGCAACCGTCCAGTCTTCTAAGAAAGTATCGCAGCCAAAGGTGCAGTCTGCAAGGCGGCTGTTGTAAGCAAATCGCGCTTGCGCATTAGTAAAAAAATAATGTAATATTTTCTTTAAAGTAATTTTTTGCAAAGACCTTTAACTGGAGCCCTCCGTGACCAATCCCTATTCCATGCCGCAAGCCCAGCTGACCGAACCGGTCAGCAAGGAAACATATATGCCGAAGTTCTTTGCCGTGAACGGCCGCATCGGCCGCGTGCGCTACCTCGCCTACAGCACGGGTGCCGTACTGTTGATGATGCCGCTGTTGATCCTGATGTTTGGCGGCATCGGTGCGTTTGCCATGACGGGCGGTGTCGAAGCCGCCGCCAGCGCCAGCGCGTTTGGCATGGCGGCTTTCTGCGCGCTGTCGTTTGCCGTGTCCATCATCCTGGCGCGCCGCCGCCTGCATGATATGAACAAGACCGGCTGGCTGAGCGTGCTGGTGCTGATTCCGCTCGCCAACCTGTTTGTCCTCCTGTGGCTGCTGTTCGGTTCCGGCGATGCCGAGTCCAATGACTTCGGTCCGGCGCCGGCGCCAAACACCACTGGCGTGATCATCCTGGCCTGGTCGATGCCGGTGCTGGTGGTGGTGATCAGCATCCTGGCGGCCATCGCCATCCCGGCCTATGCCGATTACGCTGCCAAAGCCAAGGCGGTGCAGATGGAGAACGGTCAGTAATTGACCCACAATCCGTACGCGGCACCCCAGGCCGAGCTCGGGCTTGCGCCCGAGCCGGCCGGCACGCCGCGCCTGCCGGCCTGGAACGGGCGCATCGGGCGCCTGCAGTTTATGGCGTATTGCCTGCTGGGCGTGGCGGCGACCGCGCTGTATGTCGTGCTGGGCGTCGTGCTGCTCGAAGTGTTGGGCATGCTGATGGATGAACATGGCGCGCTGCGTCCGAGGGCGACGCAAGGCCTGAACGTCTCAACCTTACTATTGTTTGGGCTGGCGATCGTGACGGCCGTGCGCCGCCGTTTGCACGATTTCGATGTCAGCGGCTGGTGGACCTTGTTGCTGCTGTTGCCGCTCTTCCAGTTTGTTTTCCTGATCTACCTGGTGGTCGCACCGGGCACGCCGGCGGCCAACCGCTTCGGTCCGCCAGCGGCGCCGGCCAGCATGCGCGTGAAAGCGGTGCTGGCCTTCGGCTGCCTGTTGCTCGGCTGGCTCATAGCGCGCCGCTTTCTTTGATTTCGAGGTAGCGGTTCAGTAGCGCGCCGGCCAGCTGGTCGGGCGCGACATCGACCAGGTGGCCGGCGCGCAGGCCGAGGCGGCGGATGGCTTCCTGGCGCTGCGCCAGGTAGTGTTCGCTGGCCGCCAGCCGCAAGGCATCGTCGAAGCCCTGCACCGGCGCGGTGCTGGCCGCATCCAGCGCGCGCTCGCGCAAGCTGGCGCACAGCACCAGGTGGCGCGCCGACAGCAGGTCCACCGCCTGGCGCAGCGCTTCGTCATCTTCATCCCGCACATTGGTCACCAGCACGACGAAGGCGCGCCGCCCCAGGCGGTTCAGCAAGTCGTTGGCGGCGCGCAGGTAGTCCGGCGCCGCTTCGCCCGGCTGCACGTCGTACACGCCGGCCAGCATGCGGTCCAGGCCGACGCGCCCCTTGGCCGGCGGCAGCCAGCGGTTGTCCACCCCGAAGCTCATCAAGCCGACCGCATCGCCCTGCTTGCCGGCCACGAAGGACAGCGTCAGCACGGCGTACAGCGCGTGGTCGAAGTGGCTGATGTCGCCGTCGCGCGCCAGCATGCGGCGCCCGGTGTCGAGCAGGAATACCACCTGCTGGTCGCGCTCGACCTGGTACTCGCGGCTGATCGGCTTGCGGTGGCGCGCGGTGGCTTTCCAGTCGATCGAGCGCAGGCTGTCGCCGCGCCGGTATTCGCGCAGCTGGCGGAAGTCGGTGCCTTCGCCGCGCTGGCGCTTGACCAGCGAGCCGCTGGTGGGGGCCTGGCGGTCGGTGGCGCGCAGGGCCTGGCCCAGCAGGCGCGCCACGTCGGGGAAGACCTTGGCCACCTGCTGCGGGCCGATGCGGTGTGTGGCCTGCCACAGGCCGAGCGGGCCGGCCACGCGCAGCCACGGCACGCCGAAGGCGCCGTCGCCGCGCTCGTGCGGACGCACGCGGTAGGCGATGCTGGCAAAGGCGCCGGGCGCCAGGCGCGTGGAATGCGGCATGCCTTCCAGCTCCCAGGCCGGCGGGTAGTCGTCGAAGACGTCCAGCCGCAGCGGCGCCGCGCCTTCGTTGTGCACGGTCAGGCGTACCTCGTGCCAGGCGCCGACCGGCAGCACGCCGCCCATGCTGCGCTCGGCGCGCAGGGCGGGGCGGCGCCGCGCCAGCAGGGCGTCGGCGCCGGCCGCCAGCAGCACGGCGCCGCCCAGCATTTGCCAGGGCGCCTGCAGCTGCGGCCACAGGCTGGCGGGAACGCCGAGGGCGGTCAGGCCCGCCAGGGCCAGGAACATGCGGCGGGTTGGCTTCATCAGTTGCGCGGCGCGGCGACCGATTCGATCAGCGCGGCCAGCACGTCGTCCGCGCCCAGGCCATCGAGTTCGCTTTCCGGCGACAGCGCGATGCGGTGGCGCAGCACCGGCAGGCTGGCCTGCTTGATGTCGTCCGGGGTGGCGTAGTCGCGCCCCGCCATCAGGGCCATGGCGCGCGCCAGGCGCACCAGGGCGATGCTGCCGCGCGGGCCGGCGCCGACCGCCACGCCGGGCCAGGCGCGGGTGGCGCGCGCCAGGCGCACGGCGTAGCCGGCCACCGCTTCGTCGACGCGGATGCGCGCCACCAGCTGCTGCAGCGCGACCAGGGTGTCCGGCTTGATCAGGGTGCGCACCTGGGCCACGTCCAGGCCGTCGCCCACGCGCTCCTGCGTCACCGCCAGCAGCATCGCGGTCTCCTCCGCCTCGCTCGGGTAGGCGATGCGCGCCTTGATCAGGAAGCGGTCGAGCTGCGCTTCCGGCAGCGGATAGGTGCCTTCGCTTTCCAGCGGGTTCTGCGTCGCCAGCACCATGAAGGGCGAACCGAGGGTGTGCGCCTCGCCTTCGATGGTGACCTGGCGCTCCTGCATCGCTTCCAGCAGGGCCGACTGGGTCTTGGCCGGGGCGCGGTTGATCTCGTCGGCCAGCAGCAGGTGGGTGAACACCGGGCCCTTGCGCACGCTGAAGGTCTGCTCCTTCTGGTCGAACACGGCGTGGCCCATGACGTCGGCCGGCATCAGGTCGGGCGTGAACTGGATGCGTGAGAACTCGCCGGCAAAGGTTTTCGCCAGCGCTTTCACCAGCAGGGTCTTGCCCAGGCCGGGCACGCCTTCCAGCAGCACGTGGCCGCCGGCCAGGCAGCAGGCCAGCACCTGCTCCACCACGGCCTGCTGGCCGACGATGGCGCGCCCGACTTCTTCGCGCAGGCGCTGCACGATATCGATGGCCTGCGCCAGGCGGTCGGGCGGGATGCCGTTGAAAGTTGGGGCGGACATGCTATCGCTCATAAGGGGCTCGCAATTGTTGGAGTGTTGAAATCTGGCGGGTGAATTCGGCGGCGCGCGCGGCCGGGGCGCCGAGCAGGGCGTCCGTGACCAGGGCCTCGGGCAGTCTGGCCAGGCGCGCCAGGCGGCGCGCGCGTTCGTTGCCGTCCAGCGCGTGCAGCTCCGGCAGGCGGCGCAGCAGCAGTTTTTCCGTGCGCTGGCGCACCGCGCCCAGCAGCAGGGCGCGCCCTTGCGGCAGGCGCCACAGCCAGCGTCCGCTGGCGTCGATATGTTCGATCAGGGCGCGCCGCTCGCTGGCCAGGGCCGGCAGCAGCGGGCCGAAGCGGCGCGACGCGTCCCAGGCCCACAGCAGCAGCAGCGCGGCCAGGCCGTACAGCAGCGGACGCCAGTGCTGCCACAGGTAGGCGGCCCAGCCCACGGTTTCATTGTGGCGCACCAGCAGCACCGGCGCCTTGGGTCCGCTCTGCCCGGCCAGCAGGAGCAGCAGCTCGCCATGGTCGAAGTGGCGCAGGCCGTCGTTGTCGAAATAGCTGTCGCCCGGTTCGGAAGCCACCATCGCCACCTTGCCGCGCCCTTCGCCGAAGACCAGCACGGCCAGGCCGTAGGTGTCGCCCCACAGCGGCTGCGGGCCTTCGCTGGGCAGGCGCTGCAGCACGTCGGACAGGCGGCGCAGTTCGATCCGGTTGGGCGCGCCCGGCGCGTGCAGGCAAGCCAGGCGCGCCGGCGCTTCCGGTTCCTCCGCTTCCTCGTCCCCGTCTTCCGCGTCTTCGGTCCGGCCTTCGGCCTCGGCTTTGGCGGCGGCGGCGGCGCGCCGCTGCGCTTCCAGCGGGTCGAGGCGGCAAGTGTCGTCGATGCGGCTGCGGCTGGCCATGGCCACGCCAAAATGCTTGCCGAGCGGGTCGGCCAGTTCCTGGCTCAGGGCATCGCCGGCGTCTTCCTTCTGTTCGCTGTTCTGCACCCAGCCCGGCGTCATCACCAGGGTATTGCCGCGCCGGACCCACTGCAGCAGCAGCTCGGCCTGGCGCGCGTCGGGCTGCTGGGCCCAGGGCGAGAGGATCAGCACGCCGTCCGGCAGCTGGTTGAGCAGCTGGTAGTTCAGCATCGGTTCGACCCGCACCTTGTGGCCGCGCGCTTCCAGCAGGCGGGTGGCGGCCAGCATCGGGTTCTTCAGCTGGGCGTCCGAGTAGTACAGGGTGCCGCGCCAGACTTTTTCAAACAGCACCGGCCACAGGCTGTAGCCGGCGCCGGCCAGCAGCGCGAGCAGGATGGCGATGAGCAGGGTGTGCTGGCGCTTCATGCGGCCTCGCGTTCAAAATGCGCCTGCCAGCGCGCGCACAGGGCGTGCACCGCGTCGCCGGCCGGCCAGCGCGCGCCATAGGCGGCGTTCAGCCACAAGCTGGTGGCCTGGTCGGCCAGGCCCAGGCTGGCGGCGTCGAGGCTGCCGTGCGCGTGGGCGCTGCGCGCCAGGGCCAGGCATTCGCCTTCGGTGGCGCCCTGGTGCAGCTGCAGCGCATGGCGGTTGACCAGGCGCGACAGGGTGGCGCGGTACAGCAGGGCCAGCGCGGCGCGCTGCTGGCCCTGCTGCCACAGTGCGCGTACGCTGCCGGCCACGTCGTCCGGCAAGCTCTCGGCACGGATATCGAGGCCGCCGATTTCGGTCGCCAGGCGCGGCCCCTGCGCCCGCTCGAAGTTGAAGCGCAGCGGCGCCGCATAGCGCCACAGCAGCCAGCCGACCAGGGCCAGCGCGCCGAGGATCAGGGCGGTCTTCAGCACGCCGCCCAGGATGGCGCCGAGCCAGGCGGGCAGCAGGGCCTCGCTGCGCGTTTTTTTCTTTTCCTGCGGCTCCAGCTTGTAGCGCCACTCCCATTGTTCTTCGCAGCGGTAGCCGCGCAGGTCTTCATGCGCGAACACCTGCTCCAGCTGGCGCCGGATCTCGGCCTGCTGCGGTGAGGCGTCGGCGGCGCGGCCGCTGGCTTCCTTGCGCAGTTCTTTCGGCGCGGTGCATGCGGCGGCAGCCGGCGTGCCGGTGGCGGCCGCCTGCACCGGCGGCGGCATGCCGGCCAGGGCCAGGGCCAGCAGCGGCGCCGCCAGCAGCACGCTGACACTGCGCCGTGCGCCGGCTGGCTTGGCCGGGGCGCGCAGCTGGCGCAGCACGATTTCCAGGTCCCACGCTTCCAGCGTGGCGCGCCGGTTCAGGTAGAGGGTGAAGGTGCATGCGGTGTAGATCGGGCCGACGATGGCGCCAGCCAGGCTCCAGGCCAGCGTGCTGAGCGCCGCCTGCCACGGCGCCGTTTCGCGCGTGGTGAACAGGGCAAACGGGTCCGGGTTGTGGTTCGACATGAACAGGCTGAGCAGGGAGAGCAGGCCCAGCATCAGCACCATCTCGAAGACCCAGCACATCACGCCGAAGGTGAAGGCCGACAGGCCGGTGCCGTTGCGCGCGATGGTGGCGCGGCGCGCCGTGGCAACCGAACCACGCGCGCCTTCCAGCACCCACACCGGCTGGTGCAGGCCGCGCCCGGCCATGAAGGGGCGCCACCAGGTCAGCATGCGCAGCCAGCCGCCGCCCAGTTCGCGCGGCCAGGCGCGCAGCGCGCTGCGCCAGCTGGCCTGTTCGCCGAACACCTGGCGCGACAGCACATGCAGCGGCGCCCGCTCCAGCAGTGGACGCAGCCACCACGGCAGCAGCCAGCCCAGCGCCAGGTCGGGCGCGTGCCAGCTGATCGCGATGGCCACGGCGCACAGCGGCAGCCACAGCGCGAGCCAGGCGCGCCACACGTCGGCGCCGCCGGCGTGCAGCAGGGCGAAGCCCAGGTCCAGCCCTTGCGCATTGCTGCGCGGGCGCAGGTCGAGGCGCAGTTTATCGAGCTGCATGCGCGCCTTTCCCGCGGCCGGCGCAGGCGAAGAACAGGATCACCAGGGCCCAGCAGACGGCGCCGACGCTGTACTTGACGGCCGGCGCGGCGCTGCTGGCCGACCAGAACGCTTCGAAGAAGGCGGCCAGCACGGTCAGCAGGGCGGCGCCCGCCACCAGCGGGTACATTTCGATGCTGGCCTGCTGCAGGGCGTCGCGCCGGCGCAGGCGGCCCGGCTTGATGAGCGAGAGGCCGAGGCGGATGCCGGCCATGCCGGACAGCACCAGGCCGGCCAGCTCAAAGCTGGCGTGGGTCACCACGAAAGACCAGAAATTGGTGCGGGTGGCCGGGTCGAGGCTGAGCCAGGCCGCCGCCACCCCCATGTGCAGGCCGTTGAACAGCACGATCAGCAGCGCCGGCACGCCGCCGAAAATGCCGCTGGCGAAGGTGCGGAAGTCGATCGAGACATTGTTCCAGATGTAGTGGCCGAACATCTGCACATCGCCCTCATTGCCGCCGCGCCCGGTCTTGAAGCTGGATGGCGCATACATGCTGTGCATGCGCGCCAGCTCTTCCGGCGAGGAGAACAGGTAGGCGTGGCGCGCGTCCTGCCACACCAGCAGGCCGATGGCGAGGGCCGGGCCCAGCAGGCAGAACAGCACCAGCAGCAGCAGCTTCCACTCGGCGCGCACGCGGCGCGGCAGGTCCACCCGCAGCCACTGCAGCAGGACGGTCGGGCGCTCGGCCGCCACGCCGTACAGGGCATGGTGGCAGCGCGCGACCAGGTCGTGCAGGTGCGACACCAGCTGCGGCGAGTAGCCGCGCTGGCTGGCCAGGGCCAGGCACTGGCACAGGCGGCGGTATTGCTCGGGCAGCGCTTCGCGCCCTTGCTGGCGGCTGGCCAGCGTGGTTTCGATCGCGCTCCAGAGCGGACCGTAGACGGTTTCAAATTGCGCTTGTTTCATCGTACCAGTCCTGCGGCCATGCCGCGCAAGCGTTCCAGCGAGGCTTCGCCGACGCGTCCGGTCAGCGGCTCGGCGATATCGGCCAGTTCCAGCATGCGGCCGTAAGGCAGGCGGCTTTCGCGGGCAAACAGGTCGGCCAGGGCGCGCTGCTGCTCCGGCGTCAGCGGGAACGGCAGCGGCAGCGGCGCCGCGTCCGGCACCTGGCCGCGCGCCGGCGGCTTGTCGCGGTACACCACCTGGGTGCCGGCCACGATATCGCCCAGGCGGCGGAAGTGGCGGTCGCACAGCATGCTGAGCAGGCCGGAGGCGTAGAACATGGGCAGGAAGTCGGCCACCAGCAGCAGGTTGCGCAGCACCGATTCGCGCCAGCGCACCGGCAGGCCGTCGGCGCGCAGCACCTGCAGGCCCAGCACGTACTTGCCGAGCGTGCGGCCGCCGGCATACACCTCGCACAGGACCGGGTAGGCCCAGTAGGCGAGGAACAGGATCAGCAGTGTGACGCCGGTATACAGCTTGGGCGAGGGAATGATGGCGCCCAGCAGGGCGACCAGGGTGAAGCCGCCAAAAGTCCAGGCGCAAAAGTCGATGGCCCAGGCCATGGCGCGCGCGGCCGGACCGGCCGGCGTCAGCTGCAGGCGGACGCCTTCCGGGGTGGTCAGCGCGAGGCGGCCGTCGAGGAGTGATTTCATGTCTTTTATTTAACCATAAAATTTCCTCAATGAAAATATTGCGTTTTTATTTAGTGTGGGGCAGGGCCTCCATTTCGAGCTGGCGGTAGTCTTTGCTCTGGCGCACCGCGGCGATCGCCTGCCAGATGGCTTCGATGCGCTGCGGGTCGCGCTCGTAGGTCGGGCGCGCCACCATCAGGTGCAGGCTGATGGTGCTGTAGGGTAAGTCCGCCTGGCGGATGCGGCCCTTGAAACGGGGATCGTCGCGCGCCAGCTGGCTGGCCTCGAAGCCTTGCAGCACGGCCACATCGTAACTGCCGGAAGCGAGCATGCGCAGCGCATCGGCCGCCGATTTCACGGTATCGCGCGTGTTAAAGCCGCGCTCGCGCAGCTGCTGCCCGACCAGGTAGCCGGACTGGGCCACCACCACCTTGCCCGGCGCCACCAGCTGCTGGCCATCCCAGCTGCCATGGCCGCCCACGCGCAGGAAGACCAGGGCTGAATCCTCGAACAGGGCGCGGGCCGGATCTTCGCGCCCGTCGGGCAATTGCGGGATGCGCGACCAGGCGCGCCGTTCGACGGCGTCGGCGGCGCCGATCACGCCATCGACCTGCCCGAGCTTCAGCTCGCTCATGCAGCGCTTCCAGGGTTTGGGGGAAAAGATGAATTGCTCGCTGAGGTGGGCTGCCACGCGCCGGAGCAGCTCGAAATTGAGGCCCTTGCCGCCCGGCGTGCTCCAGGGGCGCTGGTTGACGTCTTCAAAGCACAGGCGCAGCGGCGGCTCCTTTGCAGCATGGCAATTCATGCTGGTACACCAGGCCAGCAAAACGCAGAGGCACTTATAACCCATAACCCAAGACTAGCACGCTGTTTTTTCCGTAACCCATTACTTCAAAAAAAAGATCCAGCGCTGTTGTATTTACGTTTGACATAACTTGAAATCATGGACGCATAAAAATGTTGCATATACATTCAGCGCTGGAAGCAGGAATCGGGGGAAAGTTTCGAATTTAATTTATCTCAGCCGTGGTAAAGGAGAAGAAAATACATGAATAAACATTTTCCTATTGCAGCACTGATGTTGTCCGCCAGTCCCTTCGTTTTGCTGGGACATGCCTATGCACAGGAGGCCGCCGCGCCGGCGCAAGCGCAGCAAGCTGCCGAGACCACCACCGACGAGATCCAGAAAGTGGTGATCGTCTCCACCGGCAGCCGCGGCGCGCAGCGCACCATGGTCGATACGCCGGTGCCGATCGACGTGCTGAGCTCGCGCGAGCTGAGCAAGACGGGCCAGGCCACCCTGGATAAATCGATGCAGTTCCGCGTGCCGTCCTTCAATACGGTGCAGACGCCAGTCAACGACGCCACGTCGCTGCTGGACCCCTATGAAATCCGCAATATGGGCCCGAGCCGGGTGCTGATCCTGATCAATGGCAAGCGCAAGAACATGAGCTCGCTGGTCTACACCCAGACCTCGCCCGGCCGCGGCGAATCGGGCGCCGACATTTCCGCGATCCCGGCCGACGCCATCAAGCGCATCGAGGTGCTGCGCGACGGCGCCTCGGCCCAGTACGGCTCCGACGCCATTGCCGGCGTGGTCAACATCATCCTGAAGGACAATGCCGAAGGCGGTTCGGTCACGGCGCGCACCGGCATCACCCATGAGAGCGACGGCGGCATGGGCGGCTTGAGCCTTAACCAGGGCTTTGCCCTGGGCGGCGACCGCGGCTTCTTCAACTACACCATCGACGCCTCGCGCGTGAACCTGGCCAGCCGCTCGGGCGTGGTCAGCGCGGAGGGCGAAGCGGCCGACTTCAGCGCCCCGCTGGCCGAGGTGCAGGCCTTCCTGTCCAAGTATCCCGACGCGCGCAACATCAACGGCTCGCCCAAGACCAAGGCCGTGAAGGGCCTGTTCAACACGCGCTATGAGCTGGGCGACGGCGCGGCAATCTACGCCAACGGCGCCTACGTCAACAAGAAAATCAACTCCTTCGCCAACTACCGCA
Organism: Pseudoduganella sp.; assembly: GCF_041914865.1. Classification (NCBI taxonomy): domain Bacteria; kingdom Pseudomonadati; phylum Pseudomonadota; class Betaproteobacteria; order Burkholderiales; family Oxalobacteraceae; genus Pseudoduganella; species Pseudoduganella sp. The sequence goes on from NZ_JAYSCO010000004.1 coordinate 158,193, forward strand.
CGCCGTACTGGCGGCCGACCGACTACGGCCTGCTGCACCCGGCCGGCTCGGCGTACGAAGGCTACCAGCCTACCTTCGACGGCACGCTGGATGACTACAACCTGACCGGCGGCCTCAAGACCGAGCTGGCGGGCTGGGCGGCGGACTTCAGCCTGACCTACGGCGGCAACGAGCAGAAGTACGATGTGCGTAACTCCATCAACCGCGACATGGGCGCCTCGTCGCCGACCCGGTTCTACGCCGGCGGCGTGAAATTCGAGCACTATGTGTTCAACGGCGACATCTCGAAGCAATTGACCGACAGCGTCAACTTCTACGCCGGCACCGAGCTGCGCCACGAGAAGTTTGCAGTGAAGGCAGGCGACAAGGCGTCGTGGGACGGCACCGGCGCCGACTCCTTCGCCGGCAACCACCCGACCAATTCCTTCCCGTCGTCGCGTTCCAACTACGGCGTGTATGCCGGTTCCACCTGGGACATCAGCAAGGACCTGCTGCTGGACGGCACCGGCCGCTGGGAGAAGTACACCGACTTCGGTTCGGCCTTCGTCTGGAAGCTGTCGACCCGCTACAAGGCCAATGACTGGATCACCCTGCGCGCCTCGGCATCGAAAGGCTTCCGCGCGCCGTCGCTGGCGCAGATCTACACGCAGAAGGCGCAGTACTCGTTCGTGGCCGGCGGCGGCATCCAGGTGTCCGGCCTGGTGAACAACGTCTCGGCGGCGGCGGCGGCGCTGGAAGTGCCACGCCTGAAAGCGGAGAAGTCGGACAACATCACCCTGGGCCTGGGCCTGAAGCCGAACGACAACACCAGCATCACCGTTGACTACTACAACATCAAGGTGAAAGACCGCATCGTGCTGGGCAAGGAAATCGGTCCGAAGTGCCACCGCGATCCCGACCTGCCGCCGGCTGAGGATGAACTGCAATACCAGACCTGCTTCAACTCGAGCAAGCTGGACCAGGAACTGGCCAAGGCCGGTATCGTCTCGGTGAGCTTCTTCATCAACGCCATCACCAGCCGCACCGAAGGCCTGGACTTTGTGCTGTCGCGCAAGAACATCCCGCTGGCCGACGGCAAGCTGACGCTGAACCTGTCCGGCAACTACACGCTGAAGAACGAGCGCGACGGCGCCGTGAACAATCCGAAGCTGGTGGCCGACGCCGGCCAGTCGGTGATGGATGCGACGCAGGAAGCGCTGATGTTCACGTCGCGTCCGAAGCACAAGGTCATCCTGGGCGCCGACTGGGATTACCAGAAGCTGAACCTGTCGCTGAACAACACCGTGTTCGGCCCGACCCGCTTCCGCCAGGCGGGCCTGGACAGCAACCTGGAGACCAAGTTCAAGACCAAGAACGTCACCGACTTCGCGCTCAACTACCAGCTGGCGCGCAATATGACTCTGTCGTTCAACGTCAACAACGTGTTCAACACCACGCCGGAGTGGGAGTTCCGCGCGCTCAATGCGGAAGGCGAGAAGATCCTGGCCGACGCCGCCAAGCGCAAGGTGCAGACCAACCTGATCACCTTCAACGGCCGCTACGATATGGTGACCTACGACGGCTCGCACTTCAGCCAGCTGGGCCGCACGTACGCCGCGTCCCTCAACTACCGCTTCTGAGCAGCCTTCCTGCCACGGCAGAAACCGCCCCTCGGGGCGGTTTTTTATTGGCATAATCGTTCTAACGAACTCGACCGAAAGGACCCCGATGCAGCATTCCGCCTTGCGGCAGGCCATCACCGATGGTGAGCAGCACCTGCGGCCGGTACTGGCCGAGGCGCAGTTCCAGCGCTATGTGGAGGTGGGCCTGGCGCTGCGCGCGGCGTTCCGCACGCCGGCCCTGCGCGAGGTCTTTATCGCGCGGCTGAAACCGCACCGGCGCCTGCTGGCCGGGCCGCTGCCGGCCGGCATCCACCGGCACGGCATGCTGCCGCCGCAGGCGCCGCGGCGCAGCCTGGCCGAGATTACCGATGCCGAGCTGGCGCAGTGGCTGGTCGATGACGGGCGCCTGGTCTATGGCGAGTTCACGCCGCAGGAGCTCGACAACTACTTCGCCGTGCTGGCGCCGTGGCTGCCGGAGCAGGGCCGGGGTGGCGGCCATTTCATCGACCTGGGCAGCGGCCTGGGCAAGGTGGTGATGACGGCGGCGCTGGCTTTGCCCGGTATGCGCTGCAGCGGGGTGGAGCTGCTCGGCTACCGGCACGAGATGGCGCAGGCGCGCCTGGCCGCGCTGCTGGCGGCGGGCGATGCGCAGGCGGCGACCGCCATTGCGGCGCGCGTGCGCCTGCGCCAGCAGGACATGTTCGAGGCCGATGTCAGCGATGCCACCGTGGTCTACCTGTACAGCACCTGCTTCGCGCCGCTGATGGAGCGCCTGGGCGAGAAGCTGGCGCGCGAGCTGCCGCAGGGCGCCCTGGTCAGCACCACCACCGTTCCCCTGCTGCATCCCGGTTTCGAGCTGCTGCAGCGCTTCGATCCGCCCAGCGTGGCGTGGACCACGGTGTTCCTGTACCGCCGGCGCGATGCCAGCCGCGGCGCGCCGGTGCCGGCGCGCGCCCTGTACGAACCCGATGGCGCGGCCTGGGAAGCGGCGGTGCGCGCCGCCTTCGCCCTGCATGATGCCGAACAAGGAGAATGAGATGGACATCCGTGCCATGACGCTGGCCGAACTGGAGATGGTGCTGGAGTGGGCTGCCGCCGAGGGCTGGAACCCGGGCTGGCAGGATGCCGCCAGCTTTTATGCGGCCGACCCGGATGGCTTCCTGCTTGGCCTGGTCGACGGCGTGCCGGTGGCCAGCATTTTCGCCGTGCGGTATGGCGCGGGTTTCGGCTTCATCGGCGGCTATATCGTGCGGCCCGGCTGGCGCGGGCAGGGGCATGGCATGGCCGTGTGGCGCGCCGGCATGGCGCACCTGGCCGGGCGCAATGTCGGCCTGGATGGCGTGCCCGCGCAGCAGGCCAACTACGCCCGCTCCGGCTTCGTCCTGGCGCACCGCAATGTGCGCTATGAAGGGCAGGGCAGCGGCCTGCCGGCCGAGGACCGCGTGCTGCCGCTGGGCGCGCCGGACTTCGACGCCATCGTGGCATACGACCGCGCCTTTTTCCCGGCCCCACGCGAAAAATTCCTGCGGCACTGGCTGGCGCAGGAAGGCAGCATCGTGCTCGGCGTGCGCGACGTGCACGCGGCCGACGCCGCACTGCTCGGCTACGCCGTGCTGCGCCCCTGCCGCAGCGGCTTCAAGGTTGGCCCGCTGTGCGCCGAAACGCCGGCCGTGGCCGACGAACTGCTGCACGCCCTGCGCGGCCGCGTGCCAGCGGGCGCCCCCATCTACCTCGATGTCCCGGAGCCCAACCGCGCCGCCATCGCGCTGGCCGAACAGCACGGCATGCGTCCCTGCTTCGAAACCGCCCGCATGTACACCGGCCCCGCCCCCGACCTGCCGCTGGCGCGCCAGTACGGCATCACGAGCTTCGAACTGGGTTAAAGCGCAAAACACTTGCTCCAACGCAAACCGCGAGGAATCAAGCCGGGCTAATCTGCCTTTCACGCCACTCGGATTGGGGGAGTCGATGTCCAACTTCTATTTTTACTTTCGGGAGAACATGCAATCCCTTGGGTTGCCCGCTGTCGGCGCGGTTATTGGTAGCATCGCTGTTGCGACAGGCCGTACGCTGAGCGGGGGAGTCACTTTGGCCGATGTTCTGTGGGATATCCGATGCAACGGATTGTATCGACCTTGGCTGGCGGACACCATGCGTCGCCATCCTGCGATATATGATAACAAGGGTGATTGGTCGTAGCGTATATCGGACAAGGATGATTCGATAATGAAGGACCAGTTGTGGCTGCTAGTAACTGCCATTGCCTGTGCGCTTGTTGCATGGGCTTTTTGGCGTTACCTGGATTCAGATGCCATTGTCGCGTTGATGATGCTGGCCTTGGTGTCGGCTGTGCCGGATAACCTGCGCCTGCGGCGCAAGTTGCGGGAAAACCGGCAACGTGATTGACACGGTGCGCGAATGGCGCGGAGAATGGCTCTTCCCAATCACCTGCTGGATAGGAGGATGCTATGAAGCTCCGTCGTGTCGCGCAGTACCTGGTGGTCGTTGCGGGATTTACCCTGGCTGGCGCTGCAACAGCGTCGGATAAGAAGAAGTCGGGTCCGCCGGATGAGAAGGCGGCGATGGAGGCGATGGCCAAGGCTTCCACCCCGGGCGAGGCGCACAAGAAGCTCGATGCGCTGGCCGGCAAGTTCAGCGTCAAATCCAGAATGTGGATGGACCCATCCAAAGCACCGGAAGAGAGCACCGGCACCGCCGAGCGCAAATGGATCATGGGTAACCGCTACCTGCAGGAGAGCTACCAGGGCAGCTTCATGGGCCAGGCCTTCGACGGCATGGGGATATCGGGTTACGACAACGTGACCAAAAAATACTTCGGCAGCTGGATCGATTCCGGCAGCACCAGCATGACGCTGTCGCGCGGCACCATGAGCGGCAACACCATCACCTACAAGGGCATGATGAGCGACCCGATGGCCGGCAAGGAAGTGCCGTATACGATGAAACTGGTCATCGCCGACAACGACAACCACAAGATGGAAATGTGGGGCCCGGGCCCGGGCGGCAAGGAAATGAAGTGGATGGAGCTGGCCTACGCGCGCGTGAAATAAGGGCGCGGGCGGCGCAGCGGGCAGGCTGGCCCGTTGCGCCGTGCAGCGCTTAGCTGCGGCCGAGGCGCGGCGCCTGGCCTGGGCGGCCGACGCGGCCGGCAGACTGCGCGCCACCATCGCCATCCAGGCGGAACACGCCCACCGCCTGCAGCAGCGCGGCCGACTGCTGCTGCATGCTGGCCGCCGCCGCCGCGGCCTGCTCCACCAGCGCGGCATTCTGCTGCGTTACCGCGTCCATCTGCGAGATCGCCTCGTTGACCTGCGCGATGCCCACGCTTTGCTCATTGCTGGCGGTGCTGATTTCATTGATGATCTGGCGCACGCGGTGTACGCTGTCCACCACTTCCTGCATGGTGCTGCCGGCCTGCGCCACCAGCGCGTTGCCGACGCCGACGGTTTCCACCGAAGCGCCGATCAGGTCCTTGATTTCCTTGGCCGCCGCCGCGCTGCGCTGCGCTAGGTTGCGCACTTCGGACGCCACCACGGCGAAGCCGCGCCCCTGCTCGCCGGCGCGCGCCGCTTCCACCGCCGCATTCAGGGCCAGGATATTGGTCTGGAAGGCGATGCCGTCGATCACGCTGATGATGTCGACGATCTTGCGCGACGAGCTGTCGATCGAGGCCATGGTCTCCACCACCTGCGACACCACGGCGCCGCCCCGCTGCGCCACTTCCGAGGCGCTGGCGGCCAGCTCGTTGGCGGTGCGGGCGCTGTCGGCATTCTGGCGCACGGTGGCGGTCAGCTCCTCCATCGAGGCAGCGGTTTCTTCCAGCGAGCTGGCCTGGTTTTCGGTGCGCGCCGACAGGTCGCTGTTGCCGGCCGCGATTTCGCTGGAGGCGGTGGCGATGGTGTCGGTGGCGGTGCGCACCGAGCTGACGATGCGCGCCAGGTCGTCGCGCATGCCTTTCAGCGCATTGAGCATGCTGCCGTCGTCGTCGCGCTTGACGCTGATCGGCACCGTCAGGTCGCCGCCGGCGATGCTGCGCGCAATGGACGAGGCGTAATCGGGTTCGCCGCCCAGCTGGCGCAGCAGGCCGCGCGCGATGAACAGGCCCACGCCCAGCAGCAGCGCCGCCAGCAGCACCGCGCCGATGGCGAAGGTGACGGCGCGCCCGCGCACGGTGGCATCGACCGTGTCGACATACACGCCCGAGCCGAGCACCCAGCCCCAGGGCTCAAAGCCTTTGACGTAGGACACTTTCTTGACCGGTTTGTCGCTGCCGGGTTTCGGCCACATGTAGTCGACCGGACCGCCGCCCGACTTTTTCACGGTGTTGACGAACTCGACAAAGAGGAATTTGCCGGTCGGGTCCTTATTCGTGCTCAAGTCTTTATTGTCGAGTTCCGGCTTGATCGGGTGCATCACCATCTTGGGCTGCATATCGTTGAGCCAGAAATACTCGTTGTTGCCATAACGCAACAATTTGATGGCCTCCATGGCCTTTTTCTGCGCCTCGGCGCGCGGCAGGGCGCCGCTGCTTTCCTGCTTTTGGTAGTAGTCGAGCACGCCGTAGGCGGTTTCCACCGCCTGCCGCACATTGCTGGTGCGCTCCTCCAGGATCAGGGTGCGCTCGGACATCAGGAAAATGGCCGTCAGCAGGATGATGCCGACGATGGCGCCGGCGTTCAGCACGGCCAACTTCTTCGCGATACTCATGGACTGCGTGAAATTCATGGTTGTCTCCAGCTGCGAATAGTTTTTTTGTGAATCCAGCATGGCACGGCTCGCGAAAAAAGAAAAGGCCCTCCGAAGAGGGCCTTGACTTGGCTTAGTTTGCGCTTTACTTCGCGCGCTTGGCTGCGCTTTGGTCACGAATCGTGCGGAACTCGGAGTCGCTCGCCCAGTTCGGCCAGGCTTTCGAATCGGCCAGGTCGCGCCCTACGCTGTACAGCACGCCCAGGTCGCGTGCCATGCCGGTGAACGGCCACTTGGCGTCCCACTCGTCGGACGGCTGGTGGTAGCTGTTGGCGGTGTAAGCCAGGTTGGCGGCTTTGCCCGCCGCCACGCCGCCGTCTTCCCAATCCTCGCCGGAGCCGATGGAGAAGGCCGGCACGCCGCGCTTGGCCATCGGGAAGTGGTCGGAGCGGAAGAAGTAGCCCGCTTCGGTGTGCGGGTCCGGCGTGAGGCTGACGTTGTGCTGCTTGAACTTGGCGACCAGCGCATCGAGCAGGTCCAGCTTGGCGCTGCCGGAAATGGTGAAGTTGCGCGCCGGGCCGTATGGGCTGAGGGCGTCCATATTGATCATGCCGGCGGTGGTGGCCAGCGGGTAGAGCGGATTGGCCGCGTAGTACTCGGAACCGAGCAGGCCTTTCTCTTCCGCCGTCACGGCCAGGAACACCACGCTGCGCTTGGGCGCCGGCGCTTTGCCGTAGGCGCGCGCCAGCTCGATCAGGGCGGCGATGCCGGTGCCGTTGTCGATGGCGCCGTTATAGATCTTGTCGCCCTTGGCGTCCGGCAGGCCGACGCCCAGGTGGTCCCAGTGGCCGCTGTAGATCACGGTTTCCTGCGGCGCTGCCGAGCCTTCGCGCAGGCCCACCACGTTCTTCGACTTGATCACTTGCGCATCGACCGCGTAGTGCGCCGACAGGCTCACGCCTTTCAGCTCCATCGGCTTGAAGTCGCGCGTTTGCGCCTGCTTCTTGGCTGCTTCGAAATCGAGGCCGGCGCGCTTGAACAGGTCCACCGCCACATCGCGCTGGATCCAGGCTTCCATCGGCGCGTGCGATTTTTTCGGGTCCTTGCGCACGATGTCGTACATGACGTTGGTGTTGGAGTTCTTCACGGTCGGCCAGCCGTAGGACGCCGGCGCGGTTTCATGCACGATGATGGTGCCGACTGCGCCCTGGCGCGCCATCTCTTCGTACTTGTAGGTCCAGCGGCCGTAGTAGGTCATGGCCTTGCCGCCGAATTCGCCCTGGCCGGTTTCGAAGTCGGGATCGTTGATCAGCACCACCGCCAGCTTGCCCTTCAGGTTCACGCCCTTGAAGTCGCTCCACTTGCGCTCCGGCGCGGTCACGCCGTAGCCGACGAAGACCAGCGGCACCTTGTCGAAGTCGACGCGCTTGGCGCCGTTCATGGCGGCGCGCACGGCCATCTGCTCGCCCTGCGCGAACGGCAGGTTGTCCTTGCCGTGGTGCGCGGTCAGCACCACCGGGCCCTGGATCTCGAAGCGGCCCAGCGGCACTTCCTGGAACCAGCTGCGCTTGCCCTTCACCAGGTCGCCGCCCGGCTTCAGGCCGGCGGCCTCGAACTGTTTGGCGATGAAGTCGACGGTCTTCTCCTCGCCGGCGGTGTTCGGGCCGCGGCCTTCGAACTCGTCGGAAGCGAGCACTTTCACGTCCTGCGACAGGCGCTGCGGATCGATCTTCGGCACGTCCTGCGCCTGGGCCGCGGTGGCGGCCAGCAGCATGGTGGCCAGCATGGCGTTTTTCACAACAAACCTCCTGGATGGATAAATAAACCCGGCAAGTATCGGCCCTGCCACGCCGCAGGTCAAATCGCGCCGGCTATGTAACACAGTGTTGCTATCCGGGCCGGCGCGGCCCGCCGGCAGGCGCCATGCGGCATACTGCCGGAAGTATTTTTCCCGTTGGAGGCAACACATGAAACGCACTATTCTTGGCGGGCTGATTTTCGGCCTGGTATCGATCCACGCATTCGCCGCCGATGAGGTTTCCGGCATCGACGTGGCGGGCATCGACCCGCAGGTGCGCGCCCAGGATGACTTCTTCCGCTATTCGCAAGGCAAGTGGCTGAGTAGCGTCGAGATCCCTGCCGACCGTTCCAGCTGGGGCGCCTTCAACGTGGCGCAGGAAAATGTGGAAGGGCAGCTGCAAGCCATCATCGAAAAGGCGGGCAAGGACAAGGCGCGCAAGCCCGGCTCCGACGCGCAGAAGATCGGCGACTACTACGCCAGCTTCATCGACGAAGCGCGCCGCAACGCGCTCGGCCTGAAGCCGCTGAAAGCGGAGCGGGCGCGCATCGCCGCGCTGTCGGACAAGCAGGGCATCGCCGCCCTGGTGGCGCACCTGAACCGCATCGACGCCGGCGGCCCGCTCGACATGGGTGTGCGCCAGGACGCGCGCGACTCCACCCGCTACGTGGTCGGTATCCGCCAGTCCGGCCTGGGCCTGCCGAACCGCGACTACTTCCTGTCCGAGAAGGATGCGCGCCTGGGCGAGATCCGCGCCAAATACCAGCAGCACGTGGAAAAGATGCTGGCGCTGGCCGGCCATGCCAAGGCCGCCGAGGAAGCGGCGCAGATCGTCGCGCTGGAAACCGGGATCGCCCGCGCCCACTGGTCCGCCGTGGAGAACCGCGACCCGGTCAAGACCTACAACAAGCTGTCGCTGGCCGAGCTGAAAGCGCTGATGCCGGGCTTCGACTGGGACGCCTACCTGAAAGGCGTCGGCATTGCCGGCAAGGTCGACGCGCTGATCGTCAGCCAGCCAAGCTACCTGTCGGCGCTGGACAAGCTGATCGACGCCACCCCGCTGCCGGTGTGGAAAGCCTACTTCGAGTTCCACATGCTGAGCTCCTTCGCGCCCTACCTGACGAAAGAGATCGCGGACGAGAACTTCGCCTTCCGCGGCGCGGTGCTGACCGGCGCCAAGGAGCAGCGCTCGCTGCAAAAGCGCGGCATCGCCGAAGTGAACCGCGCGCTGGGCGAGATGGTGGGCAAGGCCTATGTGGCCGAGCACTTCCCGGCCGAGCGCAAGCAGCAGGTGGCCGAGATGGCACAGAACTTCCTGGCCGCCTTCCGCGAAGGCATTGAAACGCTGGACTGGATGAGCCCGGAAACCAAGGCGCAGGCGCAGGTCAAGCTGTCCAAGATCAACGTGAAGATCGGCTATCCCGACAAATGGCGCGACTACAGCGGCCTGAAGGTGGCGCGCAACGACCTGGTCGGCAACGTGCTGCGCTCGCGCGAGTTCAACCACAACTTCAGCACCAGCAAGCTGGGCAAGCCGGTCGACCGCCTGGCCTGGAGCATGACGCCGCAAACCGTCAACGCCTATTACAGCCCGACGCTCAACGAGATCGTCTTCCCGGCCGCGCGCCTGCAATACCCGCTGTACGACGCCAAGGCGGAACCGGCGATCAACTACGGCGCGGTCGGCATCTCCATCGGCCACGAAATCAGCCACGCCTTCGACGACAAAGGCTCGCAGTACGACGGCGACGGCAACCTGCGCAACTGGTGGACCAAGGAAGACGGCGAGAAGTTCGCCGCGCGCGGCAAGATGCTGGTGGCGCAGTACAACGGCTACAGCCCGCTGCCCGGCTACCACGTGAACGGCGAGCTGACGCTGGGCGAAAACATCGCCGACAACGCCGGCCTGATCATGGCCACCCGCGCCTACAACATCTACATGAAAGGCCAGCCCGGCCCCGTGATCGACGGCTACACCGCCGAACAGCGCATCTTCCTCGGCATGGCCCAGGCCCGCCGCGGCAAAGGGCGCGAGAACTTCCTGATCCAGCAAGTGAAGTCCGACCCGCACTCGCCATCCGAGTTCCGCGTGAACGGCAGCGTGAAAAACCACCCCGGCTTCTACGACGCCTTCGGCGTGAAAGAAGGCGACAAGATGTACCTGGCGCCGGAGCAGCGCGTCATCTTCTGGTAAAACCAATTCGGGGTCAGGTCTGACAATCGGACAATCTATGCGCGAAGCGCATAGATTGT